>NZ_JBEYWQ010000012.1:0-253298 GCF_040644495.1 Microbispora sp. NPDC046973
CGCAGCGGCACGGGGGTGTGCCCGGCCAACTGCTCGTCCAGCAGGTCGATGGTGTGGTCGAAGGCGGTGGCGAAGGCGGGGTAGGCGGCATACAGGCCGCGTCCCATGCCGGCGCGTTGGCTGCCTTGCCCGGTGAAGACGAACGCGACTCCGCCTGGCCGGGCCACCCCGGTCACGATTCCGCTGGTGGGTGTGCCGTCGGCGAGGGTGCGGGTGCGGTCCAGTAGTTCTTGCCGGGTGGTGCCGGTGACGACGGCGCGGTGGTCGAAGTGGGTGCGGGTGGTGGCCAGGGAGTAGCCGACGTCGACCGCATCCAGTTCGGGGTGCCGGTCCAGATGATGCGCGAGCCGTGCGGCCTGAGCACGCAGCGCCTCCGGCGACCGCGCCGAGAGCACCCACGGCACCACCGGCAGCGGACGGCGCTCGTGCGATTCGTGCTCGGGCGGTTCTGGGGCTTGTTCGATGATGACGTGGGCGTTGGTTCCGCTGACGCCGAAGGCGGAGACGGCGGCGCGGCGGGGGTGGCCGTGGTCGGGCCAGGGGCGCTGTTCGGTGAGGAGGCGGATGGCGCCGGTGGTCCAGTCGATGTGGGGGGTGGGCTGGTCGATGTGGAGGGTTTGGGGCAGCACTGCGTTGCGGATGGCGTGGACGGTTTTGATGACGCCGGCGACGCCGGCGGCGGCTTGGGCGTGGCCGATGTTGGATTTGAGGGAGCCGAGCCACAGCGGCCGGTCGGCGGGCCGGTCCTGGCCGTAGGTGGCCAGCAGGGCTTGGGCTTCGATGGGGTCGCCGAGGGTGGTGCCGGTGCCGTGGGCTTCGACGGCGTCCACGTCTGCAGGGGTGAGTCCGGCGTTGTCGAGGGCGTGGGTGATGACGCGTTGTTGTGAGGGGCCGTTGGGTGCGGTCAGGCCGTTGGAGGCGCCGTCCTGGTTGACGGCGGTGCCGCGGATGACCGCCAGCACCCGGTGGCCGAGGCGCCGGGCGTCGGACAGGCGTTCGACCAGCAGCAGGCCCACGCCCTCGGCCCAGCCGGTGCCGTCCGCCGACGAGGAGAACGCCTTGCACCGCCCGTCCGGGGACAGCCCGCGCTGCCGGGAGAACTCGACGAACGTGCTCGGCGACGTCATGAGTGTGACTCCGCCGGCGAGGGCCAGGTCCGACTCGCCCGACCGCAGCGACCGTACGGCGAGATGCAGGGCGACCAGCGACGACGAGCAGGCGGTGTCCACCGTCACCGCCGGGCCCTCGAACCCGAAGGTGTAGGCGATCCGCCCCGACAGCACGCTGGCCGCGGTGCCCGTGATCAGGTAACCCTCGACCTCCTCGGGCGCGGGGCCCGATGACTTGGCGTAGTCCTGACCGTTGGTGCCCGTGAAGACCCCCGTACGGCTGCCTTTGAGGGTGGCGGGGTCGATGCCGGCGCGTTCGAGGGTTTCCCAGGCGACTTCGAGCAGGAGGCGTTGCTGGGGGTCGCTGGCGAGGGCTTCGCGGCGGGAGATGCCGAAGAAGTCGGCGTCGAATCCGGCGACGTCGTCGAGGAAGCCGCCGTGTCGGGTGTAGGAGGTGCCGGGGTGGTCGGGGTCGGGGTCGTACAGGGCGTCGAGGTCCCAGCCGCGGTCGGCGGGGAACTCGGAGACGGCGTCGCGGCCCTCGGCGACCAGGTCCCACAGGTCTTCGGGGGAGCTCACCCCGCCGGGCAGGCGGCAGCCCATCCCCACGATCGCGATCGGCTCGCGTTGCTCGTCCCGGACGTCCCGCAGTTCCTCGCGGGTCTTGTGCAGTTCCTCCGTCACGCGTCGGAGGAGACGCCGGATCTGGTCGTCGCTCACAGGTCCGCCTTCCATGGGCACGGGGTGGGGCGATGGGACAAGGTCAGGAGATGCCGAGCTCGTTGCTGATGAATTCGATGAGCTCGTCGTCGGAGGCCGAGGACAGGTCGGCGGTCGCCGTGGGACGCTCGTCCGGCGAGTCGTCGCCGAGAATCTCCGTCAGGCGCCGCAGCCGGTTCATCGCGGCCTCCCGGTCGGACGGGGAGACCGCCTCGCCGAGCAGCGCCTCCAGCTCGTCGAGTTTCGCGAGCACCGCGGCGACGGGCGGCTCGGCGTCGGGCAGCAGCACGTGGAGCAGGTGGTCCACGAGCCCCGCCGGCGTCGGATAGTCGAACACGAGCGTGCTCGGCAGCGCCGTCCCCGTCAGCCGGTTGAGGCGGTTGCGCAGTTCGACGGCCGACAGCGAGGTGAACCCCTGGTCGCGGAAGCCCCGGTCGTCGTCCACTTCGGCCGCCGAGCCGTACCCGAGCACGTCGGCGATCTCGGCGCGGACCAGCGCGCGCAGCGTCTGCCGTCGCTCGGGCTCCGGCAGCCCCGTCAGCCGGGCGAGGAGATCCGGCTCGCCGCCGGAGGTCTCCGACGCCGCGCCGCGCAGCGCCGCGCGTGCCTCGGGCAACTCGGCGAGCAGGGAGCGAGGTCGTACGGCGAGCACCGTCGTCCAATCCGCGCGGGCGACGACCAGCCGGGTCTCCCCCTCGGTCACCGCCTCTTCCAGCGCCGACACCGCGAGATCGGGGGCCATGGACGGGTAGCCGCTTCGCCGCAGCCCCTGCCGGGCCTCCTCGCCTGCGATGCCGTCGCCGTCCCAGTGCCCCCAGGCGATGGAGGTGGCGGGCAGGCCGAGCGACCGGCGGTGCTCGGCAAGAGCGTCCAGGAAGGAGTTGCCCGGCGCGTAGTTGCCCTGGCCCGGGTTGCCGATCAGCCCGGTGATCGACGAGAACAGCACGAACGCCGTCAGCGGAAGCTCCCGGGTCAGCTCGTGCAGGGCGAGCGCGCCGCCCGCCTTCACCCGGTTCACCGCGGCCAGCCGCTCCGGCGTGAGCGATCCGAGCAGGCCGTCGTCCAGTACGGCGGCGGTGTGGACCACGGCGGTCAGCGGATGCTCCGGCGGCACGGCAGCGAGCGCGGCGGTGAGGTCGTCTCTGTCGGAAACGTCGCACGCGGCGACCGTCACCCCGGTGCCCAGCCCGGTGAGTTCGGCGCGCAGGTCTTCCGCCCCGGGAGCGTCGAGCCCCCTCCGGCTGACCAGCAGCAGGTGCGGGACCCCGCGCCGGGCCAGCCTCCGGGCCACATGAGCACCGAGCGCGCCCGTGCCGCCCGTGATGAGCACGGTCCCCGCCGGCGTCCACTCCGCGGGTGCCGCCTTCCGGCTCGGTGCGGGGACCAGTCTGCGCGCGAGAAGTCCCGAGGCGCGCACCGCGAGTTCCGACTCGCCGTGTCCACCCGTCAGCGCGCTCACCGCGTGTGCGGCGCTCCGCCCGTCAGGCCGCGATGCGTGCAGCGGCGGAAGGTCCACGATCCCGGCCCATCGCTCGGGCCTCTCGGCGGCGATCACTCCGCCCAGGCCCCACGCGAGGCCCCCGGCAGGATTCGGCACCCGGTCGGACGGCGCCGCCGCGACCGCGCCGGTCGTCGTGAGCCAGAGCGGGCCATCGATCCCCGCCGCGTCCAGCGCCTGCAGCAGCGCGACGTCCTGGCCCTCATAAGGGGCGCCGTCCAGGCCGAGCAGCGACACGACACCGGTGAAGCGCCCACCGGTCCGTACGGAGGCGAGCGACGCCACCAGGGCATTCCGGTCGGCCGTTTCGCCGACGACGGCCTCCGCCACTTCGGCGCCGCGCTCCTCAAGCACGCGCCGCAGGGCCTCCGCCCAGGCCGCGGCCGTCTCCCACGTCGTATGGACCATCAGCCAGCGGCCCCCGGACCGGAGCGCGGGCTCCTCCACCGGCCGCCAGACGACGCGGTAGCGCCACGAATCGAGCGTGGCCCGTGCGTCCCGGGCGGCGTGCCACGAGGCCAGGACCGGCAGGGCCTCCCCGAGCGACCGTCGTACGCGCTCGGCTTCCCTGCCCAGGGTGCCGACCAGAGCGTCGAGGTCACCGCGGCCGACGATGTCCCAGAAACGCGCCTTCCCGTCGTCGTACGGCCCGGCCTGGCCGGACTTCGGCGGGCTGACCCAGTGCCTGCGTCGCTGGAAGGCGTAGGTGGGTAGGTCGACGGTGGTGGCTTGGCCGTGGAGGGTGGTCCAGTCGGTGGGGGTGCCGTGGGTGTGGGCGTGGGCGGCGGCGGTGACGACGGTGTGGGGTTCGGGGCGGTCGCGGCGGAGCACGGGGACGGCGACGATGTCCTGCTGTTGGTCGAGGGTGTCGCGGATGAGGGCGGTGAGGATGGCGTCGGGGCCGATCTCGATGAAGGTGGCGGCGCCCTGGTTGTGGAGTGTTCGGGTGGCGTCGGCGAAGCGGACGGGGTTGCGCAGGTGGCGGGTCCAGTAGGCGGCGTCGATCCCGGAGGTTGCGGGTTGCCCGGTCAGGTCGGAGACGTAGTCGATGGCCGGGGATGCGTAGGTCAGGCCGCTGATCGCCTGCTCGAAGTCCTCGAGGATGGGGTCCATGTGGGGGGAGTGGAAGGCGTGGCTGACGGTCAGCGGCCGGACCTTGTGCCCCTTGTCCCGGAAGTGTTCGCTGAGTTGGGTGACCGCCTCGGTGTCGCCGGAGATGACGGTGGAGGTGGGGGTGTTGAGGGCGGCGATGGTGACGGCGTCGGTCAGGTGAGGGGTGATCTGGGTCTCTGTTGCGTTGATGGCGGTCATGGCGCCGCCTGGGGGGAGGGTGTGCATGAGGCGGGCGCGGGTGGCGACGAGGGCCGCGGCGTGGGGGAGGGTGAGGATGCCGGCGGTGTGGGCGGCGGCGATGGCGCCGATGGAGTGTCCGGCGACGGCGGTGGGGGTGATGCCCCAGGTGGCCAGTAGGTGGGTGAGGGCGGTTTGCAGGGCGAACAGGGCGGGCTGGGTGTAGAGGGTCTGGTCGAGCAGGCGGGGGTCGGCGTCGCCGAGCAGCACCTGGCGCAGCGGCACGGGGGTGTGCCCGGCCAACTGCTCGTCCAGCAGGTCGATGGTGTGGTCGAAGGCGGTGGCGAAGGCGGGGTAGGCGGCATACAGACCGCGTCCCATGCCGGCGCGCTGGCTGCCTTGCCCGGTGAAGACGAACGCGACTCCGCCCGGCCGCGCCACACCCGTGACCACTCCGTTCGGCGTTGCCGCGTCGGCGAGGGCGCGGGTGCGGTCCAGTAGTTCTTGTCGGGTGGTGCCGGTGACGACGGCGCGGTGGTCGAAGTGGGTGCGGGTGGTGGCCAGGGAGTAGCCGACGTCGACCGCGTCCAGTTCGGGGTGCCGGTCCAGATGATGCGCGAGCCGTGCGGCCTGAGCGCGCAGCGCCTCCGGGGACCGCGCCGAGAGCACCCACGGCACCACCGGAACCGAACCCCGTGGGTCCGGCACCTTCTGAAGACCGTCCGACGCGACGGTGGGCGAGCCTCCGCTGTCCCGGGCCGGCGGACCGCCCCGAGAGACGGCATGAGACGCCTGAGGGGCGCCGCCCTGGTCGGGCGCCTGCTCCACGATGACGTGGGCGTTGGTGCCGCTGATCCCGAAGGACGACACGCCCGCGCGTCTCGGGCGGCCGGTCTCCGGCCAGGGCACGGGCTCGGTCAGCAGCGACAGGCCCGCCGACCAGTCGACGTACGGGGACGCATCGTCGGCGTGCAGCGTCTTCGGCAGCACGCCGTGCCGCATCGCCAGCACCATCTTCATGACGCCGCCGACGCCCGCCGCGGCCTGGGTGTGGCCGATGTTGGACTTCAGCGAGCCGAGCCACAGCGGCCGGTCGGCGGGGCGGTCCTGACCGTAGGCCGCCAGCAGCGCCCGCGCCTCGACGGGGTCGCCGAGCGTCGTGCCCGTGCCGTGCGCCTCGACCGCGTCCACCTGGTCCGGGGTGAGTCCGGCGTCCGCCAGGGCCTGGCGGATCACCCGCTGCTGCGACAGCCCGTTGGGCGCGGTGAGGCCGTTGGAGGCGCCGTCCTGGTTGACGGCGGTGCCGCGGATGACCGCCAGCACCCGGTGGCCGTTCCTGCGTGCGTCGGACAGGCGTTCGACCAGCAGCAGGCCCACGCCCTCGGCCCAGCCGGTGCCGTCCGCCGACGAGGAGAACGCCTTGCACCGCCCGTCCGGCGCGAGCCCGCCCTGCCGGGAGAACTCGGTGAACATGCCGGGCGACGACATCACCGTCACCCCGCCCGCCAGGGCCAGGTCCGACTCGCCCGACCGCAGCGACCGTACGGCGAGATGCAGTGCGACCAGCGACGACGAGCAGGCGGTGTCCACCGTCACCGCCGGGCCCTCCAGCCCGAAGGTGTAGGCGATCCGCCCCGAGGCGACGGCGGCCGCCGTGCCCGTGAGGGCGTAGCCCTCGGACCCCTCGGCGGTCTCGTGCAAACGGGGGCCGTAGTCCTGGGGCATCATGCCGACGAACACGCCGGTGCGGCTGCCCGCCAGCGACCCCGGCACGACGCCGGCCCGTTCGAAGGCCTCCCACGCCACCTCCAGCAGGAGACGCTGCTGCGGGTCCATGGCCGCCGCCTCGCGGGGGCTGATGCCGAAGAACTCCGCGTCGAAGCGGTCGGCGTCGTGGAGGAAGCCTCCTTCACCGGTGACGGATGTGCCGGGCCGCGTCGCGGCGGGGTCGTACAACGCATCCACGTCCCAGCCCCGGTTGGCGGGGAAGGCGGTGACGGCGTCGGCGCCGTCGAGCACGAGCTCCCAGAGCCTTTCCGGGCTGTCGGCTCCGGGATACCGACCGGCCATGGCGACCACCGCGATCGGCTCGTCGGCCGCCCGCTCCCCGGAGGCCGGGGCCGGAGGCGCCGCGGGAGCGGCGGTGGTGCCGCCCTCGGACAGGGCGAGCAGGTGGCGGGCCAGCGCGAGGGGCGAGGGGTGCTCGAACGTGACGGTCGCGGGAACCGTCAGACCGGTCGCCGCGGCCAGGGCGTCCCGCAGCTCCACCACGCCCAGCGAGTCGAGCCCCAGGTCCTTGAAGGAAAGATGCGGCGCGACGCTCCGCGCGTCCGCGTGCCCCAGGACGGCCGCCGTGGCGGACAGGACGAGGTCGAGCGACGCCTGCTCGCTCCGCGCGACCACCGACCCGGGAGATGTCTCCCGCCGACGCTGCGCCTCCGGCTCGTTCTGTGTCTCCCGCCCGCTCTGTGCCCGCTGTTCGCTCGGCTCCCTGGGCACGACGGGGGCGTCGATCCAGTGCCGGCGGCGCTGGAAGGGATAGGTGGGCAGGGGGACGCGCCGCGCGCCGGGCCATAGGGCCCGGCTCCAGTCGACGTGGCCGCCGCCGGCGTGGAGCGTGCCGAGCGCCCGGAGGAACTCGCCCAGGTCACCCCTGCCGCGGCGCAGTGTTCCGGTGACCACACGCCCGAGGTCCGGCGCGGCGTCGTCGGCGGCGTCCAGGATCTCCCGGACGCCCGGAACCAGGATCGGGTGCGGACTGGCCTCCACGAACACGGTGTGACCGTCACACAGCGCGGCCTCGACGGCCCGGTCGAACCGCACGGTGTGCCGCAGGTTGCGGTACCAGTAGTCCGCGTCCAGCTCCGCGGTGTCGAGCCGCCCGCCGGTCAGCCCGGAGTAGAAGGCCACGCCGCTTCGCCGAGCCGGATGCCCCGGCAGGGAGGCCAGGAGGCGGTCCCGTACGGCTTCCGCGTGCGCCGAGTGCGAGGCGTAGTCGATGCGTACGCGCCGCACCCCGACGCCCTCGGCCTCGTATCGGGCGATCAGCTCGTCCAGCGCGTCCGCGTCACCGGAGACGACGGTGACCGAGGGGCCGTTGACGGCGCCGATCTCCAGCCGCCCCGCCCATTCGGCCACCCGCGCCTCCACCACGGGACGCGGCAGCGGCACCGAGGCCATCCCGCCGCGACCCGATATCGCGGCGAGCGCCTGGCTGCGCAGGACCACGATCGCGGCGGCGTCCTCAAGCGACAGGGCGCCCGCGACGTGCGCGGCGGCGATCTCACCTTGGGAATGGCCGATGACGGCGTCGGGGCGGACGCCGAAGTGCTCCCACAGCCGGGCGAGCGCCACCATGAGGGCGAACAACGCGGGCTGCACGACGTCCACCCGCTCGAACGACTCCGCGCCGGGCAGGTTCCACAGCACGTCCCGGGGTGACCAGTCCACGTGGGGGCGGAGGGCGTCGGCGGCCTCATCCAGGTGCCGGGCGAAGACGGGGGAGGCGTCGGCCAGGTCCCGGCCCATGCCCGCCCACTGGCTGCCCTGACCGGGGAAGACGAGCACGGTGCCGCCGAGGTCGCGCGCCCTGCCCTGCACCGCCCCGGACGCCAGGTCGCCCGAACCGAACGCGCGCAGCCGTTCCCGCAGGTCCTCGCGGTCCGTGCCCACCACGACAGCCCGGTGTTCGAACGCGGCCCGGCCGGTGGCCAGCGACAGTGCGACGTCGGAGGGGTTCGCGTCGAGGGCGGCCGAAGCGCTCAGCCGGGCGGCCTGCTCCCGCAGCGCGGCCGGGTCGCGAGCCGACAGAACGAGAGGGACGGCCGCCGGGCCACTCCCATCGGAGCCGGCGGCCTCGCCGTCCCCGGCCGGGCCGGTGCCGGTGCCGACCTCCGCCCCAGCCGTCCGCCGCTCCGTACGGCGCGGCGCTTCCGGCTCGGGGGCCGCGGGTCGCGGCGGCGGCTCGGCGAGGACCACGTGACAGTTCGCTCCACCGACGCCGAACGAGCTGACCCCCGCGACCAGCGGCGCGTCCGGGCGCGGCCAGGAGGAGAGCTCCGTGACGACCCGCAGGTTGAGGGCGTCGAGGTCGATGCCGGGGTTCGGCGCCTCGTAGTTCAGGCTGGCCGGCACCTCCCGATGATGAATGCTGAGCACGGCCTTGAGCAGCCCGGCGATGCCGGCCGCTCCCTCCAGGTGGCCGACGTTCGTCTTCACCGACCCGACCAGGAGGGGCCGCGTCGCGGGCCGGGCCGCGCCGAGCACGGCGCCGAGGGCCGCCGCCTCGATCGGGTCGCCGACCCTGGTGCCGGTGCCGTGCAGCTCGACGAACTGCACGGCCGCGGGGTCGACGCCGGCCCTCTCCACGGCCAGCCGTACGACCTGCTCCTGAGCGGCCGCGCCGGGGACGGTGAGACCGGGGGTCGCGCCGTCGTTGTTGATCGCGCTGCCCAGGATGACCGCGTAGACGTGGTCCTCGTCGGCCAGTGCCTGCCGCAGCGGCTTCAGCACGACGATCCCGCCGCCCTCCCCGCGGGCGTAGCCGTTCGCCCGGGCGTCGAAGGTGAAGCACCGCCCGTCGGGGGACAGGCCGCCGAACCGATCGGCGGTCGCCGTGCTTTCCGGGACCAGGTTGAGATTCACTCCGCCCGCGAGCGCGACGGCCGCCTCGCCCGAGCGCAGGCTCTCACTGGCCAGATGCACGGCCACCAGCGCGGACGACTGAGCGGTGTCGACCGTGAGGCTCGGGCCGTGCAGGTCCAGCGCGTACGAGACGCGGTTGGCCAGGATGCCGCGGGTGAGCCCGGCGAGGGTATGGCGGGTGATGGCCGCCTCTCCCCGCTGGTAGACGAGCGTGGCGTAGTCGGCGGCCATCGCCCCGATGACCACGCCCGCCGACGTGCCCGCGAGGTCGGCGGGCCGGATGCCGGCGTCCTCCAGCGCCTCCCAGGCGAGTTCCAGCGTCAGCCGCTGCTGGGGGTCCATCGCCGCCGCCTCCTTCGGCGAGACGCCGAAGAACCCCGCGTCGAACTCGTCGACCCGGTCCAGGAAACCGCCCCGCAGGCCGGCGAGCCGGGGCTCGTCCGCCAGGCGGCTCTCCGGAGGCGGGCCGACCGCGTCGCGCCCGGCGCGCAGCAGTTCCCACAGGTCCCGCGGATGTGGCGCCCCCGGCAGCCGGCAGGCGAGCCCGACCACCGCGATCGCGTCCTCGCCGTAGCCGACCATCTCGTCCATGGTGAACATCCGCCCCCTCGCGTCGTGCCCGTGTTTCTCGTCGTGCTTCTCGTCCGCGTACGCGTGGCCGGACCCGCCGTATTCGCCGCTTCCTTTCACGTGAAAGGCGGCGCGGCCCGGGCTGCCCCCTTTCCACGGCCGAAACGGAGATTGGAACAGCCCGGCCCGCCCGGCGGCCTTCTCAAAAAGCGCGCGTGAGCATCGGCGGCGCGGTTTCGCCGTGCCCGCGCTTCTCGTTCCGGAGCCCGCGCCCCGGCCCGGCCGGCCCAATCGACATTTGCATGGAATTCGTGAAATAGTCAACTGTGACACCGATCACGGGATATCGGGCCATTCATAAGTATTTCTTTATCTATTTCCATCGGAAATCGTAATTGGACCCGGGGGATGCGGTCTGTCTACCGTTTTCGGAGAAACGCGAGCGCACGCACATCGATGGGGGTGGATCCATGACTGTTGCCGAGGCGGTGGCGGCGCGGGAGAGCCGCGACGTCCGCAGGCCCGTCGCCCGGCTCGGGCGCCTGCTCGACGCGGACTCGATGACGCCGCTGCACGCGGAGGACGCGAGCGGCGTGCTCGCGGTCACCGGGCGCGTCCACGGCTGCCCGGTGGTCGCCTTCTGCACCGACGCGACGGTCATGGGCGGGGCCCTGGGGCTGGCAGGGGCCCGGCACATCGTCGCCGGGGTGGACGAGGCGCTGCGGCGCCGGGTGCCGGTGATCGGGGTGTGGCACTGCGGAGGGGCCCGTCTCGCCGACGGCGTGGAGTCGATGCACGGCGCCGGCCTGGTCTTCGAGGCGAACATCCGCGCCTCGGGACGGGTGCCGCAGATCTCCGTCATCGTGGGCCCGGCGGCCGGCGCGGCGGCGTACGGACCGGCCCTCACCGACCTGATCGTCATGTCCGACCTGGGCCGGGTGTTCGTCACCGGCCCCGACGTGGTCCGCAGCGTGACGGGCGAGGAGATCGACATGGAGGGGCTCGGCGGCGCCGACGCGCATGGCCGCCGCTCCGGCGTGGTGCACGTGGTCGCCGGGGACGAGGACGACGCCTACCGGCGCGCCCGCACGGTCACCGGCCTCCTGGCAGACACCGGCGGGTACGCCATGGACGGCCTGGCCGACGACCGCGACCCGGCCGCTCTGCTGCCCGAGTCGGCCCGCCGCGCGTACGACATCCGCCCGGTCATCCGCGCGCTGCTCGACGACGGCGAGGCGTTCGTCGAGATCCAGGCGCGCTGGGCGCCGAACATCGTCGTCGGGCTCGGCCGCCTCGCCGGGCACACGGTCGGCGTCGTGGCGAACAACCCGCTCCGCAAGGGCGGCTGCCTCGATGCTCTGTCGGCGGAGAAGGCCGCCAGATTCGTCCGGATGTGCGACGCCCACGGGGTTCCGCTGGTCGTGCTGGCGGACGTCCCCGGCTACCTCCCCGGCGTCGGCCAGGAGTGGGGCGGCGTGGTCCGCCGGGGGGCGAAGCTGCTGCACGCCTTCGCGGAGGCGACCGTGCCCCGGGTGACGGTGGTCGTCCGCAAGTCCTACGGCGGCGCCTACATCGCCATGAACTCCCGCTCGCTCGGGGCGACCGCCGTCTTCGCCTGGCCGGGAGCGGAGGTGGCGGTCATGGGGGCCGAGGCGGCGGTGGGGATCCTGCACCGCCGGCGCCTCGCCGCGGCCGCCTCCGAGGAGGACAGGGAGCGGCTGCGCGCCGAACTGGTGCGGGAACACGAGGAACTGTCCGGCGGCGTCGGCCGGGCGCTCGACCTCCGGGTCGTGGACGAGGTGATCGAGCCGCGGACGACCCGGCGGCGGCTCGCCGAGGCGCTCGCCGCGGCGCCGGCCAGGCGGGGAGCGCACAACAACATCCCGCTCTGACCCTTCCGAACGCGGGGAGAGCGCTTTCTTGACCGATGGGACTTACGGGGTGACGATCTGCGCAACACGCCCGTAACACCCGATCTGGTCCTCGTGGCCCCTCGAGAACGGACGTTCATGCGCAGAGTCATCACCCGATCGCCCCGGCGCGTCCTCGCGGCCCTGGCCGGCCTCGCCCTGCTGCCGGGCGCCGTGGCGGCGGCGACCCCCGGCGAGGCGTCGGGGAAGCCCCCAGGCAAGCCCCCGGTGGTCGGCAGACCGGACACGGACCACGGCTGCGCGCGTATCGAGAAGCGCCTGCCCACGCTGCCCGACTGGCCTGCGGTCAGAAGCGACGTCGGGCGGAACCCGGCCGACGAGAAGCGCATCGCCAAAATCGTCGCGGGGATGACCCTGGCCGAGAAGGTCGGCCAGATGACCCAGCCGGAGATCTCCGCGATCACTCCGGAGGAGGTCGCACAGTACGGCATCGGCTCGGTGCTCAACGGCGGCGGGTCATGGCCGGGCCGCGACAAGCACGCCTCCCCGCAGGACTGGCTCGCCCTCGCCGACGCGTACTGGCAGGCGTCGGTGAGCACGCGCACCAAGATCCCGGTCATCTGGGGCATCGACGCCGTCCACGGCAACAACAACGTGTTCGGCGCGACGCTCTTCCCGCACAACATCGGGCTCGGCGCCGCGCACGATCCCTGCCTGCTGCGCGACATCGGCGCCGCCACCGCCGCACAGGTCCGCGCGACCGGCCAGGACTGGGCCTTCGCGCCCACCCTCGCCGTCGTCAGGGACGACCGCTGGGGCCGCACGTACGAGGGCTACTCGGAGGACCCGCGCATCACCCGCGCGTACGGCTACGAGGTCGTGCGCGGCCTGCAGGACGGCGGCTCCCGCAGGCTGGGCGACCGGGGCGTGATCGCCACGGCCAAGCACTTCATCGGCGACGGCGGCACGCTGAAGGGACAGGACCAGGGGGTCAACCCCTCGTCCGAGGCCGACATGATCAACATCCACGGCCAGGGCTACTACGGCGCGCTCGCCGCCGGGGCGCAGACCGTCATGGCGTCCTTCAACAGCTGGACCAACGAGGACCTCGGCATCACCGAGGGCAAGGTGCACGGCAGCCGCAAGCTCCTCACCGAGGTGCTCAAGCAGAAGATGGGCTTCGACGGCGTCGTCGTCTCCGACTGGAACGGCATCGGCCAGGTCGCCGGCTGCACCAACGCGAACTGCGCCCGCGCCGTCAACGCCGGAATCGACGTGGTGATGGTGCCGAACGACTGGAAGGCGTTCATCTCCACCACGATCGCGCAGGTCGAGGCCGGGGAGATCCCGATGTCCCGCATCGACGACGCCGTGACGCGCATCCTGCGGGTGAAGCTGCGGGCGGGCCTGTTCGGCGCGCCCAAGCCCTCCGCGCGCCCCGGCGCGGGCTCGGCGAGGGCCCTCCAGGCGCGGGCGCTGGCCAGGAAGGCGGTGCGGGAGTCGCAGGTCCTGCTGAAGAACAACCGCAAGGTCCTCCCGCTCTCCCCCCGATCCACGGTGCTGGTGGTCGGCAAGAGCGCCGACAGCATGCAGAACCAGACCGGCGGCTGGACCCTCACCTGGCAGGGCACCGGCAACACCGACGCCGACTTCCCGAACGGCACGACCATCCTGGGCGGCCTGCGCGAGGTCCTCGGCGCGGACCACGTGACCTTCAGCGAGACGGCCGACGGCGTGGATCCCAGCCGGTACGACGCGGTGATCGCCGTGATCGGCGAGACGCCGTACGCCGAGGGCGTGGGCGACCTCGGGCGGCGCTCGCTGGAGGCCGCCAAGCTCTACCCCGGCGACCTCGCGGTGCTCGACAAGGTCGCCGGCAAGGGCACGCCGGTGGTGACCGTCTACGTCGCCGGCCGCCCGCTGCACGTGAACAAGGAGCTCAACCGGTCGGACGCGTTCGTGGCCGCCTGGCTCCCCGGCACCGAGGGCGGCGGCGTGGCCGACCTGCTGGTCAGGAGCCGCAACAGCGGCCCCGGCTACACGGGCACGCTGTCGTACTCGTGGCCGAGGAGCGCCTGCCAGACCCCTCTGAATTCGGGCGAGGAGGGCTACGACCCGCTCTTCCCCCTCGGCTACGGCCTGCGCTACGGGCAGACCGGGGCGGTCGGCACGCTCGACGAGACCTCGCCGGAGTTCGGCTGCGGCGGCACGGGCGGCGGCGGCACCGCCACCGAGGACCTGGAGATCTACAACCGCCAGGACGTGGCGCCGTACAAGAGCTACATCGGCTCGGCCGAGAACTGGGGCGGCACCGAGATCGGCGTGGACGGCGAGGCGGCGCACTCGGAGATCGCCGTCGCCCCGTCGGACGTCAACGTGCAGGGCGACGGGCTGAAGGCGACCTGGAACGGCGCCGGGGCGGCGCAGATCTACATGCAGGACCCCGCGGGCGGCAGCGACCTGCGCGGTTACCTGAACGCCGACGCGGCACTGGTCTTCGACACGATCGTCCACCAGCCTCCGGCGGCCCGCACGGTGATCAGCGCGCACTGCGTCTACCCGTGCCTGGCGGAGGTCGTGGCGACGTCGCTGTTCCAGAAACTGCCCGTGGGCGCCAAGGCGACGGTCAAGATCCCGCTGTCCTGCTTCGCGCCGAACCTGGACTTCGAGAACGTCAACACGCCGTTCCTCGTGTACACGGACGGCGCGTTCTCGGCCTCCTTCGCGAACGTCCGGTGGGTGCCGGGCGCGGCCGAGGACGCCGACGCGCGAAGCTGCGCGGACCTGACATAAAGGCACGTGAGCGCCCTCTGCGCGCGGCGGCGTTCGGGGGGCGCTCATGATTCTCCCAGGCTGACCTCCTACCCTGACCGGATGTTCGTCGATGTTGTGGAAACGAGCCGGAGCGGTGTCAGGGAGGAGGCGTCACCGGCGCGGCCGCAGCCGCCGGCGCCGCGGCAGGGATGGCTGGACGCGTTACGCGGCCTGGCCGCGCTCGTCGTGGTGTTCGAACACTCCCTGGACGCGCTGTTTCCCGAGGTGCGGGCGGGCGCGGGCCAGTGGTTCAACTTCGGCCAGTACGGCGTGCTCGTGTTCTTCCTCGTCAGCGGCTACGTGGTGCCGGTCTCGCTGGAACGCCGCGGCAGCGTCGGCGGGTTCTGGATCAACCGGGTCTTCCGCCTGTATCCCCTGTGGTTCGTCGCCGCGGCGGCCGGGACGGTGTTCGGCGTGGAGGGCGTCTACGCGACGCTGCCGGGTCAGCTGGCCGACCACCCGGGCATCTCGGCCCTGGCGCACCTGACGATGCTGCAGGACCTCCTGCAGGTGGTCAGCGTCGTCAACGTGTTCTGGACGCTGTCGTACGAGATGGTCTTCTACCTGCTCGTGACGGCGATGTTCGTGGCGGGCGTGCACCGCGCCGGCGCCACCGGCATGCTCGCCTTCGCCGCGGCGGCCCTCACCGTGGGCGGACTGCTTCCGGCGGGCGCTCTGTCGCGCGGCGCCGGCACCGCCCAGGTCGTGGGGATCACGGCGGTCGTGCTGCTCGCGGCGGCCGCGTCGCTGGCATGCCGCGGGCGGCTGCGCGTCTGCGGCACCGCCGCGGCGGCCGTGCTGGCTCTGGTGCTGCTCGGCGCCAACAGCCGGATCGGGGCGTGGCAGAGCCTCGCCATCCTCGCCACGATGTTCGCCGGCACCGTGCTCTACCGGCTCGACCAGGGACAACCGCGCCGCAAGACGAGCGGGTGGGCGCTGGCGTGCGTGCCGGTCGCGTCCATCGGCGCCGCGTGGGCCTTCGGCCCCGGCTGGGGCATGCCCGGTGACCAGGCGCTGGCGTTCACCCGGGGATGGTCCACGGCCGTCGCCGCGGCATGGGTCACCTTCCTGGCCGCCCGTCTCCTGCGGCACCGGCCGATGCCCCGCGCCCTCGTGGGGCTCGGCCTGATCAGTTACTCCGTCTACCTGCTGCATCCCCTCGCCGTGCAGGTGCTCCGGCGGCTGACGGCGGACCCGGGCCGCTTCTCCCTCCCCGAACGCCTGGCCATGGCCGTCCTGCTGCTCGCGGTGGTGCTCGCCTGCTCCGCGCTGACCTACCGCGCCGTCGAGCGCCCGGCCCAGTCCCTCGGCCGTCACCTGTCCCGCCGGGCGCGCTCCATATCCTTCGCGAAGGGATCCTTGGCGAAGGGATCCTTGGCGACGGGATCCTTCGCGACGGGATCCTTCGCGACGGGCCCCGCCGGCGTCAGGCCGCCGGGACGGCCTCCCCGGCGACGTCGGCCTCGGCCCTGGCCCTCACCCGCCGCCGTACGGCCAGGCCGAAGCACGCGACCGCCAGGCTGAAGACACCGGCCACCACGAACGGCCCGGCGGGGCGCCACGCGTCGAACAACGCCCCGCCCAGCGCCGAGATGACCATCACCCCGGCCGCGCCGCAGAGCGTGTGGACGCCGAACGCCGAGCCCCGCACGGCCGCCGGCGCCTGCTGCGCGAGCAGCGGGCCCGCCGTGGTGATGGCGGCGATCTCACCCACCCCGATCAGCACGGCGACCAGCATCATCCCCGGGCCGAGGGGATCGGAGACGAGCAGCGTCGACAGGTAGGCGAGGGCGGCGACGACCTGCGCCAGGACGACCAGATCCTGGCGCCGCATCCGGTCGCCCAGCCAGCCGAACAGCGGCGCGCACAGCAGCGCGACCATCTGCGAGACGCCCACCACGGCGCCCGCCTTGGCCAGCGCCTCCGCGCCCGACAGCCCGCCGTGCTCGGTCCCGTAGTTCTTGATCCACAACGACATGAAGGCGACCACGATGGCGAGGTCGGCCCGTGCCACGAACGACGCCGCGTAGGAGAGAGCCACTCCCGGGTCGCGGACGAGGGCCACGCCCTCGCGCACCAGCCGGACCAGCGGCACGCGCTCGGCGGCGACCGGCCGCACCGGCGACAGCGTCAGCCACAGCAGGCCCGCCGTGACCACGATGCCCGCGGCGATCAGCAGGAACGCCGTGCGGGCCGCCTGCACCGGCTCCATCCCGCCCGCCTCCAGCGTCTGCGGCAGCCGCACCAGGACCAGCACCGCGACCAGCGCGCCGAGGCCGCCGAAGAAGCCGACGAGCCCGTACGACGCCCCGCGCGACCTGCTGCGCACGTAGTCGACGGCGATCGTCGACAGCATCGCGTTGATCGCCGCGACGCCCAGGCCGAACACCACCCGCAGCGCGGCCAGCACGGCCGTGTCGGTCGCGAACGGGAACATCGCGGTGCCGGCGGCGCACAGCAGCAGGCCGGAGACCACGATCACGCGGCGCCCGAACCGGTCGGCCAGCGCGCCGTACCACGCGAGGCTCGCGACCATGGCGAGCTCGGCCGCCGTGTTGAGCAGGCCGACGACGGTGCCCTGCCGCGACTCGGGCAGCCCCAGGATCGTGGTGAGGATGTGCGGCTGGGCCGACGGCAGGAAGGAGATCACCGCCGTTCCGGCCGCCGCCAGTGCCAGCAGGGCCCACATGTTGGCACGGGTGACGCCGTCGGCGAGGTAGGTGCCCAGCACTCGGCGCAGGGGTGTCATGGAACGATCATGACATCGGTCGGCGTCGATCTTCGGGAAATGTCGCGTTCCTCTATGGATGCGGTGCTTCGCGCGCGACGGGCTAAGATCGCCCACGTCGGCGACGATCAGGGGGAGGCGTCATGGATCCGGCGACGATGGGGCCCGGCTTCGACCCGAACGTGCCCAACGCGGCCCGGATGTACGACTACTTCCTCGGGGGCAAGGACAACTTCCCCGCCGACCGGGCCGCGGCCGAGCAGGTGCTGCGGCACGTGCCGGAGATCCCGCTCGGAATCAGGGAGAACCGCGAGTTCCTCGTCCGCGCCGTGCGCTTCCTCGCCGGCCAGGGCATCCGGCAGTTCCTCGACATCGGCGCGGGCCTGCCCACCCAGCGCAACGTCCACCAGGTGGCGGCCGAGCACGCGCCCGGCGCCAGGACGGTGTACGTCGACAACGACCAGCAGGTGCTCGCGCACGCCCGCGCGCTGCTCGCCGGCAGCCCGCAGGTGCGGGTCGTGGAGGGCGACCTGCGGCGGCCGGGGGAGATCCTGTCCCATCCCGAGGTGCGAGGCCACCTGGACCTCGACCGGCCGGTCGCCGTGCTGCTGCTCGCGATCGTCCACTTCCTGCCCGACTCCGACGAGCCCCGCCGCCTGCTCGAGGAGATCCGCAAGGCGCTCGCACCCGGCAGCTACCTGGCCATCTCGCACGTCGCGGTGGACGAGCGGCCGGAGCGGGCGCCCGCCGTCGAGCAGGTCTACCAGGGCGCGTCCGCGCAGTTCGTGGCCAGGCAGTCGGACGAGATCATCCCCTTCTTCGAGGGGCTCGACCTGGTCGAGCCCGGCGTGGTCAACCTGCACCAGTGGCGGCCCGAGCACGAGGCGTTCGACCCGCGCCTGCTGACGGTGAAGAACTACTTCCTGTGCGGGGTCGGCCGCGTCTCCTGACGCGCCTTCCCGGGCGAGGGCGCGAGCCTGCCCGCACCCAGCAGAACCGCCAGCAGCAGCACGGTGACCAGCGCGAACGAGGCGGGCAGCCCGGCCAGCGTGGCGATCCCGCCGATCGCGCTCGGCGCGACGAAGCCCGACGCGTAGCTCACCGTGGCCGCGCCCGCGACGCCCTCGCTCGGTGAGGGCCCCGCGTTGCCCGCCGCCGCGAACACCAGCGGGATGACCACCGCGATCCCCACGCCGATCAACATGAACCCGGCGATCGCCGGCACCGGGGTCCGGGAGACCACGACGAGCAGCCCGCCGAGCGCCGCCAGCGCCCCGCCGCCGCGCACGGTCGCCACCGGCCCCAGCCGCCGCACCACCGCGTCGCCGCACAACCGGCCCGCCGCCATCATGCAGGCGAAGGCCGTGTACGCCGCGGCCCCCACCGCCTGGGACGCGCCCGCGACCTGCCTGAGGTAGACCGCGCACCAGTCCTGGGCGGCGGCCTCGCCGAACACCGAGCAGAAGCCCACCAGCCCGATGAGCAGCACTTCGCGCGGCGGGAGCACGAAATGGGGCGGGGCAGGCTCGTCCTCGCCCGCCCGCACGTCGAGCAGCAGCGGGCCGACGGCCAGGGCCGCGAGGAACAGCACGACCGCGGCCCCGCCCAGGTGGAGCCGGGCGTCGAGGCCCGCGCTCGCCGCCAGCGTGCCCACCGCGCCGCCCGCGAGCGTCCCCACGCTCCACATGCCGTGCAGCCCGGACATGATCGAACGGCCGAGCCGCTGCTCGACCACCACCCCCTGGGCGTTCATCGCGACGTCGCCGATGCCGGCCACCGCGCCGTACAGCATGAGCGCCGCGCACAGCAGGGGCAGGTTCGGCGCCAGCGGGGGCAGGACGAGGACCAGGCACCACAGGCCGATCGAGACGCGGGTGACGGTCCGCCCGCCGAACCGGTGCGTGAGGCGCCCCGCGGTCGGCATGGCGAGGATGGAGCCGACCGCGGGCGCGAGCAGGGCGAGCCCGAGCTGGCCGGGCCCGGCCCCGACGTGGTCCTGGATCCACGGGATGCGGGAGGCGAAGCCGCCGGTCACCGCCCCGTGCAGGGCGAAGGTGACCGACACCGCGAGCCTGGCCCGGCTCAGCTCCCGAAGATCCACGATCACACGTTATGCCCCGGGTCACGCCTGAGGCGACCACACGAGCAGGCCCAGGCACATCTCGTCGCTGGTTCCCTCGCCCCAGACCACGTATCGGGGCGGCGACCCGTGCAGCGCGGGCAGCATGGCGCGCAGCCCCGCGTCGTGCGTGCAGGTCACCCGGAGCGTGTCGCCGGCCTTGATCTCCAGCGGCCGGGCCAGCGGGCGGATCGCCTGGTCGTCGAAGTTGTACGCGGGGATGTCGAGCAGGGTCCTCGCACCCGGCTTGCCGGGGTTGAGGTCGACCCGGATGGAGCGGCCGAGCAGGTGCATGTGCCCGGCGACGGCGTACAGCGTCGCGTCCTTGCGGACGGGCATGTCGCAGTGCTGCGTCGGGCCCGGACGTGGGGGCTCGCCCCGCCCGCACATCCGGGTCAGGCCGTCGACCATGTGGCGCGCCTGCTCGCCGAACCGGTGGGCCACGTCATCGACGGCCGCCTCACGCTCGCACAACGGCCCCGACTCCTCGGCCGTGCAGGGCAGTTCGATCGGCCCCGCGATCAGCCCCGTCGCCAGAGGGGCCAGGCCGCTCGCGCCGTCGGCGAGCCGCAGCCGGATGCCGGACCTGTCCGTGCCGCTCGCGCCGCCCAGCAGGTTGTAGTGGATCTGCAGCACCATCTGGCTGCCCGCGGGAAGGGGATACCCGACCTTCTGCCGCAGCAGGGTCTCGTCGGACCCGGGGGCCCAGGAGCCGACCCACGCGCCGTTCTCGATTCCGGCGTCGCCGAAGCAGGTCCAGCCCTCGCCCGGCGTCGCGGCGTCCGTTCTGCGCGCCGCCTCAGCCTCCTTGGGGCCGACCCGGAAGATGATCGCGTGGTGCACGATGTCGCGGTTCTGCGGGAGGAACTGGCTGCCGGTCAGGAACGCGGGCCCTGTGAGCCCGGGATCGACCAGGAAGCAGCGGTACTCGTCGGTGCCGCCCGAGGGCGCAGAGGGCCGGTAGGGCTGCGGGACCGTCAGCGTCATGAACCGTTCGCCCGCCCGCAGCGGCGCCGCCGGCGGCGGCTGCGCCGCGGCGTGGCCCGCGTGACCGGCGTGACCTGCGGAGCCGGTCTGGGCGGCCGGTGCGGTGGGCGTCGCGAGGGTGCGCCCGGGTGCCGCGTCGCCGCACGACGCGACCAGGAGGACGGCGGCGAGCGCGACCGCCGCGCCGCCCGCCCTGCGGGTGAACCATGCCTTTCCTGCCATGGAGCCTCCTGCTCCTCGGGGACCCTTTCCACGCTCCCTTGCCGCCGCTGTCACGTCGACCTACTTCGGATGTAAACCTCTCTCCGACCAGGGAAGGACACGCGTACGCCGTGTCGAGCGGGGGGAGGAGCGCGCCGCGTGCCGGGGGCGGCGTTCGGGGTAAGGGCGGAAAGACCATAGGGTCGTCCCGTGCACATTCGCCCCGCCACAGGCCGGGACCAAGAGCAGGACCAGGAGCAGGACATGGTCGTGAACGAGACCGACGAAGGACCCGGATTCGCCGATCTGGGGCTGGGCCCCGAGCTCCTCAAGGCCTTGTCCGGTCTCGGCTACGAGGAGCCCACCCCGATCCAGCGGGAGGCCATCCCGCCGTTGCTGGAGGGTCGCGACCTCCTCGGGCAGGCCGCCACCGGCACGGGCAAGACGGCCGCGTTCGCCCTGCCCATGCTCCAGCGGCTGCACGGCGACCTCCACCCGGCGGCCATGGAGGCCGCCGGCGGCGACCCCGCGGGGCTGGTGCTCGTGCCCACCCGCGAGCTGGCCGTGCAGGTGTCGGAGGCCATGCACCGCTACGGCCGCGACCTCGGCACGCGGGTGCTGCCCATCTACGGCGGCCAGCCGATCGGGCGGCAGCTGCGGGCGCTGGAGCGCGGCGTGGACGTCGTCGTCGCCACCCCGGGACGGGCGCTCGACCACATCGGCAGGGGCACGCTGCCGCTCAAGGGCCTGCGCATGGTCGTCCTCGACGAGGCCGACGAGATGCTCGACATGGGCTTCGCCGACGACATCGAGGCGATCCTCCAGGACACTCCGGAGGACCGGCAGACCGTGCTGTTCTCCGCGACCATGCCGCCGCGCATCGACGGGATCGCCCGCCGCCACCTGCGCGAGCCGGTGCGGATCAGGATCGAGCGGGAGGCGCCCGCCGCCGGCGAGGCCCCGCTCATCCGGCAGAGCGCCTACATCGTGAGCCGCGCGTACAAGCCGGCCGCGCTGGGCCGGGTGCTCGACGTGGAGGCCCCCACCGCCGCCATCGTCTTCTGCCGCACCCGTGAGGAGGTCGACAGCCTCACCGAGACCATGAACGGCCGTGGCTACCGCGCCGAGGCCCTGCACGGCGGCATGGGACAGGAGCAGCGCGACCGGGTCATGGGCCGGCTGCGCAGCGGGACCGCCGACCTGCTCGTCGCCACCGACGTGGCCGCGCGCGGCCTCGACATCGAGCAGCTCACCCACGTCATCAACTACGACGTGCCGTCGGCGCCCGAGTCGTACGTGCACCGGATCGGCCGGGTGGGCCGGGCCGGGCGCGAGGGCGTCGCGATCACGCTCGCCGAGCCGCGCGAGCACCGCATGCTCAAGACCATCGAGCGCGTCACCCGCAGCAGGATCGCGGTCGAGAAGGTGCCGACGGTCGCCGACCTGCGCGCCCGGCGGCTGGAGCTGACCAGGGCCGCCCTGCAGGAGAGCCTGATGGAGGACGGCGACCTCGACCGCTTCCGGGTGGTGGTCGAGACGCTCGCCGACGAGTTCGACCTGGTCGACATCGCGCTCGCGGCGGTCAAGCTCGCCCACGAGTCCACCGGCGCCGCCGCCGACGAGGAGGAGATCCCCGAGGTCACGCCGCGTCCGCAGCGGCCCGAGCGCGGGCCGCGCGACGACAGGTACGGCCGCGACGACCGGCGCGGGCGGCGCGCGGGCGGTGCGATGAGCCGCGTCTTCGTCGGCGCGGGCCGCAGCGCGGGCGTGCGTCCCCAGGACATCGTCGGCGCGATCACCGGGGAGACCCGGGTCAGCGGGCGCGAGATCGGGGCCATCGAGATCGCCGACCGGTTCACCCTGGTCGAGATCCCGGACGCCGCCGTGGACGAGGTGGTCTCGGCGCTGCGCCGCACCACGATCAAGGGCAAGAAGCCGATCGTGCGCAGGGACCGCGACGGCGCCCCCCGCGGCCGCCGCTGACCTTTTCGGACGGGCGCCGCGGCGCGGGGAGCGATCGCGGCCTGCCGTCAGCGGGCGCCCACCGACCTCCGCGAGCGGGCGGCCGCGGCGGTCCTGCGCCGCGCCGCGCGCCAGCGGGCGAGCAGCAGCGCGAGCAGGCCCGTGAGGACGGCGATGGTCACGCCGGCGCCGAGCAGCGCCCCCAGCCGCTGGTCGGCCGCCCGGTCCGGCGCCCACGGCAACCCGAGCGCCGCGTACCATACCGGCGCCTGCGGCGGCCCCGCGAGCACCACCAGGCCGGTCCACGCGCCCACGGTGATCGCCCCGGCGAGCATCCAGGCGCGGACCTGCGGCCGGATCGCGCGCGGGAGCGGGTCCGCGCCGACGACCACCGCGACGAACAGCACCGCGGTGAGCGTCACCACCGTCTGCGCGGCCAGCCGCAGGGCGAGGCTCGGCTGGGCGTAGCCGAACAGGCCGGTCAGATACAGCGCCGGATACGGCAGCGCGTACAGAGCCAGCGCCGTCACCGGATGGGACAGCGCGCGGCCGGCGGGACCGGCGGTGGGATCCGCGTCCGGACGGACCCGTCGCCACAGCGTCAGCGGGGCGCCGAACGCGAGCAGCACGGGGGCCACCGCGCCGAGCAGCGCGTACTGCGCCGCGTGCGCCGAGAACAGCGCGGGCGCGTACGCCGCCACTCCTCCCGAGGTGGCGTACCCGAGCACGGCCAGACCGGCCAGCCAGGAGGCGGTCCGCCCGGCCGGCCACCCCTCGCCGTCCCCCGGAGCGCGCGACACCCGCCGTACGCCGGACAGGTACGCGGCGAGGGCGGCGGCGAGCAGGAGCAGCGCGATCGGGTCGGGCCGCACCTCGGTGACGAGCGCGCCCGGGGTGAGAGGAGGCAGGGCGTATCCCAGCGCGTCGTGCTGGTGCACGGCGGTCTCCGTGGGCGGCGGGGGCGTGCGTCCCAGCGCCACGGCCAGTCCCAGCGTGCCGACCATCACCGCGATCTCGCCGCAGGCGAGGCGGAGGAACGGCGCGCGGGCCCCGCCGGAGTCCATCGCCTCGATGGTCCTGCGCCGGTGCCGCCACCCGAACCAGCCGAGCACCGCCAGCGCGACGATCTTGGCCAGCACGAGCAGGCCGTACCTCGACTGCCAGAGCAGGGGCAGCGAGCCGAGCCTCACCCAGGCGTTGAGCGCGCCGGACGCCCCGACGGCGGCGAAGCAGCCCAGCGCGAGCGTGCTGAAGCGGCGCACGGCGACGGTGAGCCCGGGCGCGGCGCGCAGGTGCGCCACCAGGGCGTACAGGCCGCCGGTCCACAGCACGACGGCGGCGACGTGCGCCATCAGGCTGAGGACGGCGAGGTTGTGGTCGGCGGCCGAGGCCGAGTGGCCCACGTACGCCGGGGGCAGCGCCGCGAGGAGCGCCACCGCGAGCAGCGTGAGCCGGAGCAGCGGCCCGTTCGGCAGGAGCGATCCGGCGGCGATCGCCAGGGCCGCGAGCGTCACCGTCAGGAACGCCTGCCCCTGCGGGATGTGGAAGAGGAAGGCGGGCAGCGCGCCGGAGCGCAGCGCGTCGCCCGGGGGCAGCCCGAGGAAGTCCGACAGGGTCAGCGCCTCGGTGACCGCCGCGCTCGCCGCCCAGCCGAGCGCCCAGGCTCCGGCCGCCCGCGCGACGTCCCGGCCGCGCGCGGGGGCCAGCACGACCGCCGCCAGCAGGACCCCGACCGTCGCGGCGGCGCAGACGTCGTGGACGAGGCGTGCGACCGGCAGACCCCAGGTGGTCAGCGCGCCGGGGGACGGCAGTCCCTGGATCGCCGGCGGCGGCCTGCCGCCGCCGAACCACAGGGCGAGCGCCAGCACGGCGAACGCCGTCGCGGCGACGGCGGGGACGACCACGCCGCGGTGGCGCTGGGGAGGTGTCATCGTCGGCGTCCTCGGCTCGGCACCGTTGATCGATTGCGAGTATGACCGAAGAGCCGGTCCTCAGGGGAGTCCCCCGAGAGGATCCGCGCCATCTCGGCGTCCGGCGGAAGGGATCGACGGCCCCTTGTCAGCGTCGACGTGCCGGCACGGTCTCTTTCCTCCTGTCAGGGGTGGACGACGTGGGGGAGTTCGCGCCGTCTCACGGGGTCGGACGTGAGACGCCGCGCCATCGCGGAACGGCCAGGTCTTCCTTCAGATGGTTCTACGCAGCGTTGTTAGCGTTAACAATTCGACGGCGGAGATGTCCTCCTTGCGGAAGTCACCCGAGGGCGGTGGTGCAGCGGAGCAAATACGACGCCGCGAGCACTGTCAAGAGCCGGGGTCAGGGCTGCCTCCTGGATTGCGTCGTCCGGGCGCTCACACTCCTCCTCGGTGACGGACCCTGTTGAAAGTTTCACCGGCCGGGGCGTGCGGGGTGAGGTGCGGATTCGCCGGACGCCCGGGGGCCATGCGATGGGAAGGGGCCTGAGCGAACCGATTCGTCCGACGGCCTTGACAGATCTCACGGTGGTTTCGACACTCAGTCTCGCGTTCGGCTTCTTCCTGCCGGGGTCGGCGAGGAGCGGCAGGGATCGGCGGTGGCCCGGAGATCGGCCGTGCCCGCACCTGTCGAGGGCCCCTACCAGAAGGAGAAACGAATGCGATTGTGCATGCCTGGCCGGCGACGGCCCCCAGGGCACACCGCGAGCAGGCGTACGCCCCGCGTCCGGCGGCTGGTCGCCGCCGTCCACCTCGCGATCGCGACGATGGTGCCGGCGGGCTGGGCGGTCGCGGACGACGCCGCGGCCGCGACGAGACCGGTCGCCGCCGCGGCGGCCGTTGCGGCGGTGACGACTCCGCCGATGGGCTGGGCGTCCTGGAACACCTTCGCCGCCCAGATCAACTACAACGTGATCAAGGCGCAGGCGGACGCGATGGTGTCCTCGGGGATGAAGGACGCCGGCTACGAGTACGTCAACATCGACGAGGGCTGGTGGCAGGGAACGCGTGACGCGTCCGGCAACATCACGGTCGACACGGCGGAGTGGCCGGGCGGGATGAAGGCCATCGCCGACTACATCCACAGCAAGGGCCTGAAGGCCGGCATCTACACCGACGCCGGTCGGAACGGGTGCGGCTACTACTACCCGACCGGCCGTCCGGCCGCGCCGAACACCGGCAGCGAGGGCCACTACGACCAGGACTTCCTGCAGTTCTCCCGGTGGGGCTTCGACTTCGTGAAGGTCGACTGGTGCGGGGGTAGCGCCGAGGGCCTCAACCCTCGCACCGCCTACCAGGCGATCAGCGACGCGATCGACAGGGCCACGGCGCAGACCGGGCGGCCGATGGTGCTGTCGGTGTGCAACTGGGGGGTCCAGAACCCCTGGGACTGGGCGCCGAGCATGTCCACCATGTGGCGGACCAGCGGCGACATCATCTACTGGGGGCAGACCGCGTCGATGGACCGGGTGCTGGCCAACTTCGACTCCGCCCAGCATCCCGCCGCCCAGAGCCCGGGGCACTACAACGACCCCGACATGCTCGTCGTCGGGATGAACGGCTTCTCCGCCGCGCAGAACCGTACGCACATGGGCCTGTGGGCGATCTCGGGGGCGCCGCTGCTGGCCGGGAACAACCTCGCCACGATGAGCGCCGAGACCAGGGCGATCCTCACCAACCGGGAGGTGCTGGCCGTCGACCAGGACCCCCTCGGACGGCAGGGGGTGAAGGTGGCCGAGGACCAGAGCGGCCGCCAGGTGTATTCCAAGGTGTTGTCGGGCACCGGGCGGCGCGCGGTGCTCCTGCTCAACCGGACCACCTCGCCCGCCGCCATCACCGCCCGCTGGTCCGACCTCGGCCTCACCGGGCCGGCGGCCGTACGGAACCTGTGGACGGGGACCGACGCCGGGACGTTCGACGGCGGCTACACCGTGACCGTGCCCGCCCGCGAGGCGGTCCTGCTCACCGTCACAGGGAGTGGCGCCACTCCGTCCGCCAGCCCGTCGCCCACCTCCGGCACCGCGAGTGCGATCAAGGGCGTGGGGTCGGGCCGGTGCCTGGACGTCAGCGGGGCGTCACAGGCCAACGGCGCCCAGGCGCAGATCTGGGACTGCAACGGCCAGGCCAACCAGCAGTGGACGCCGACCGCCTCGGGTGAGCTGAGGGTCTACGGCAACAAGTGCCTGGATGTGAACGGCGGCGCCACGGCCGACGGCACCAGCGTGATCATCTGGGACTGCAACGGCCAGAACAACCAGAAGTGGCGCCTCAACTCCGACGGGAGCATCACCGCCGTAGGCGCGAACAAGTGCCTGGACGCCTACAACAACGGCACCGCCAACGGCACCAAGGTCGTCATCTGGACCTGCAACGGCCAGGCCAACCAGCGCTGGACCCGCGTCTGACCTCTCCGCGCACGCCCTTCGCCGGGACGGCACGATCCGCCCCGGCGAAGGCCGCGCCCGTCCCGGCGAAGGCCGTGCAGGCAGCCGCAGGCCGCGGCGCGGCCCTTCCCCTGGCCGGTGCGCCATGACGAGCGCTGAAGATCGGCGACGGACCAGTCGAGATCGCCAGTGTGTGAGACAATCCCGGCGTCATGCGCGCCACGCTCTCCTTCAGGCTCGCGCGGTCGGCCGCCTTCTCCGCCGTCTGCGTGCTCCTCGCCGTCGGCGCGCACCGGTTCGCCGGCGGAGGCGGGCCGACGCCCGCCGCGCTCCTCACGGGCGTGCTCGCGGTGACGGCCGGCGCGGCCGTCGCGGCGGGCCGGGAACGGTCGCCCCAGGCGATCGCCGGTCTGCTGGCCGGCGCCCAGGTGTTCCTGCACTGCCTCCTCGACGTCACGGGGTCCGCCGCGGCGTCGCACCCCACCTGGCACGGTGGTTTGAGCGCGCAGACCGGCATGCTCACCGCCCACCTCACCGCGGCGCTGCTCACCGGACTGTGGCTGTCGCGCGGCGAGGAGGCCCTGTGGTCCGTGCTGCGCGCGATCGGCGCCGGGGCGGTCCGCTGCCTGCGGGCGGTGGCCGTGCTGGTGCGTGCGCTGCTGGCGCTGTGGGGGGCCGATCTCACCGGCACCGGACATCCGCGCGGGCGCGCGGTGCCGGACTCCGAGCACGCCCCGCGCACGGCGGGCGTGCTGCGGCACGCGGTCGTCCGTCGCGGGCCGCCGGTTCTCCCCGTCCTCTGAGCTTCACGCGCGAGCGGCGCGTATCTCCCTTGGGACCATGCTCGTCCTCCATCGGATCGGCTGCTTCCCCACAGGGCCATGCTCGCGCGCCTTCGTAATCTCGCAGACGACTGGAGAACCCCCATGACCTCGTACGTCCGTCGTGCGGCCACCGTCGCCGCCGGCGCCCTCGCCCTCACCGTCGGTCTCGCCGTGCCCGCCCTGGCCCACGTCACCGTCAACCCCGGCACCGCCGTGCAGGGCTCCTGGACGAAGATCGCCTTCCGGGTCCCGAACGAGCGCGACAACGCCTCGACCACCAAGGTGGAGGTCGAGTTCCCGACCGACCACCCGCTGCCGTTCGTCTCGGTCCGCCCGGTCCCCGGGTGGGACGTCAAGCTCACCCGCGGCAAGCTGCCCAAGCCCGTCGTCTCGGACGACGGCGACACGATCACCGAGTCGGTACTGAAGATCACCTGGACCGGCGGGAAGATCGAGTCCGGCCAGTTCCAGGAGTTCGAGGCGTCGGTCGGCCCGCTGCCGAAGAACGTGGACGCGCTCACGTTCCCCACCGTGCAGACCTACTCCAACGACGAAGTCGTCAAGTGGGCGGACGCGCCGAAGGCCGACGGGTCCGAGCCCGAACACCCCGCGCCGACGCTGAAGCTGGTCGCCGCAGAGGAAGGGGAGGACGACCAGCACGGCGCCGCCCCCGCCTCGCCGGGCGCCGCCCCCACGGTGGCCGCCGCGGCGAGCGACGACGACGATGACGAGGGCGGGAACACCACCCCGGCCCTGGTGCTCGGCGGCCTCGGCCTCGTCGCCGGCCTGGTCGGGGCCGGGGCGGGCATCACCGCCCTGCGCCGCTCGCGCGGCTGAGCCGCCCTGCCCTATCGGGAGCCTCTTCCGGGTCACACGGCCCGGAAGGGGCTCCCTCTTCCGGCGTGCGACGGCAACCGACGCCGGTTCAGGCCACGCCTCCGGTGGCGCGGATGTTCTGACCGGTGATCCAGCGGCCGTCCGGACCGGCCAGAAACGCCACCACGTCGGCCACATCGCTCGGCCGCCCCAGCCGGCCGAGCGGGGTCATCGCGACGATCATCCGCAGGGCGTCGGCCGAATTGGCGCCGCGCAGCAGGTCGGTGTCCGTCGCACCCGGCGACACCGTGTTCACGGTGATGCCGCGTGTCCCGAGCTCCCGGGCGGCCGCAGCCGTCAACTGCTCAAGAGCGCCCTTGCTCATCAGATACGGAGCGATGCCCGGCGCAGGGCGAACGGTGTTCATCGTGGAGATGTTGACGATGCGCCCGTCGTCGCGCATATGCCTGGCCGCATGACGGACAGCCGAGAACGCGGACTTGACGTTGACGTTCATGACGCGATCGAAGAGCTCGTCCTCGGTCCCGGCGATGGGAGCCGGAGCGAAGTTCATCGCGGCGTTGTTCACCAGGATGTCCAGCCCGCCGAACTCCTCGTCCGCGACGGCCATCAACCGCTCCACGGCCCGGGGCTCGGCGAGGTCCGCCCGGACGCCACGGGCGCTGCCGCCAGCCTCTTCGACCGCACGCACGACCTCGGCGGCGGCGGCGTTGCTGCGCGCGTAGTTGAAGACGACGGCAGCGCCGTCGCGGGCCAGGCGCTCCACGATCGCACGGCCGATACCGCGAGACCCTCCCGTCACGACGGCGGTCTTGCCCTTCAACACTCCCACTGCGCCCTCCACGGCTTCCACGACTCCTCGGTCATCGAACGTACGCCTGGTAACGATCGACAGCCGTGGGTTATGCGGCGGGCGAACCCGGCAGGCGGGCCGCGGCCCGGACGCCGTCATGGGATCTGGACCGCGGCCGCCAGGAGGTACGGCGGTCAGGACAGGAGGGTCTCCCCGATCCAGCCGTCCGGGGAACAGCCCGGCGGTACGGCGAAGACGGCCGACCCGATGGGGGTGATCCACTGGTTCAGCAGGTCGACCTCCGCGAGCCGCTGCTGGATCGGGACGAACTGCCGTGCCACGTCGGCCTGGTACGACGCGAACAACAGGCCGGCGTCCGGCCGTCCCTCGGAGCTGAGGCCGTCCTCGTAGTTGTAGGCCCGGCGCAGGATCCGCATTCCCGGGTCGGCCACCCTGGCCCGGCGGATGTGCGCGTACTCGGAGATCACCGGCAGGCCCGACGGGCCGAGCGCGGCGAAGTCGGGCTCGTCGGTCTCGGCCCGGCCGGTCAGCGGCGCACCGGTGTCCAGCCGCCGCCCGACGCTGAACTCCTTGGCCGCCCGGTCCGCGGCGTCCCACTTCTCCAGGTCCATCCGGATGCGGCGGAGCACCAGCGTGGTGCCGCCGCGCAGCCACCCGTCGCGCACCCACACGGCCCGCTCGAAGTCCGCCGACCCCGGCCGGGGGTTGACGGTGCCGTCGAGCTGGCCCATCAGGTTGCGCTGGGTCGTCCCCGGCGCGCGCACCTGCGGACTCTGCCGGAATCCGTGCTGCGTCCACCGTACGGTCGCGAAGGAGCGGGCGTCCCTGACGAGCACGCGCAGCGCGTGCGCCAGCGTGACGCGGTCGTCCGCGCACACCTGCACCAGCAGGTCGCCGCCGCTCCAGCGGGGCTGGAGGGCGTCGACCTTGAACGCCGGCAGCGGCCGTGGCGCGAGCCGTCCGGCCCCCGCCGCCTCGAACAGGCCGGCGCCGAACCCGAAGGTGACGGTGAGCCGCGCGGGCAGCAGCGCCAGCTCGGCGTCGGTGTCGGCGAGGGCGGGCTCGCCCCGGGTGAGCCGCCGCGCGTCGTCGGTGAGCAGCCGCATCAGGCGCGCGAGCGCCGCGCGGCCGGTCCCCGGCCGCAGGTCGAACCCGGCGAACACCGCGAACGTCTGCGGAGCCGTGGCGATCCCCGCCTGGTGGAGGCCGTGGAAGGGTTCGACGGCGTCGCCCCCGGGAAGGGGCGCCGGCCCGGCCGATGCGCGCCCCGCCGGGTCCGGTACGGCCGACGCCGGGGCGCAGGCCGCCGCCGCGGCGGCGACGGCCCCTCCCGCGAGCAGGCCGCGCCGGGTCAGCCGCCGTCCCGCCGGGTATCCGCGCTCACTCATGAGGGGCGTAGGACTCGTTGGCGCCGGCGAACTCCTTGGCCACCGCGGTGAACGACACGGTCCTGCCGTCCTTCAGGGTGAGCGTGAAGGGCACCTCCGCACCGGGCTCGACGGCCGTGCGCACGTCCATGAGCATGATGTGGTCGCCGCCCGGCTGGAGCACGTGCCGGCCGCCGGCGGGGATCACGAACCCGCCCTGCTTGCGGCGCATGGTCATGGTGCCGCCGTCTCCGACGACCTCGTGCAGCTCCACCGAAGGGGAGACGGGAGTGCTCGCCGCGACGACGGTCACCGCCTCGCCGGTGGTGTTGACGAGTGTGGCGAAGACGGCGCTCATCCCGGAGCGGGCCGTCTTCACCCACGGGTCCTCGATCGACAGCGGGGCGGCGGCCGTGGCGGCCGCGGAGGCGGGGGTCTGCGTCGCGGCCGGCGAGACGGTGCCGGCCGCAGTGCCAGTCGCGGTGCCGGCCGCGGTGCCGGACGGCGCGGCACAGGCCGCGGCGGTCAGGAGCGCGGCCAGCGCCGCCGGGAGCACGCGGGTGACGGTCGTGATGGTCATGCAAAGCCTTCTCTCGGTCGTCCGGCGGGGCATGCGGGCGGCGTTCCCGGGCACGCGCGGCAGGCCCTGCGGGCGGTCCCCGGATGCGGGGCCGCGCGGCGTGGCCGACGGCCACGGCCGAGGACCGGGGCAGGCGCGCGGGCATGCTCCGCCGGAAAAGATCACTGACAGCCCCCGGGCCGTACGCGGCCGGGAGCGGGTGAGGAGGGCCGTCTCAGGCGGACGGCTGGAGAAGGCTCGGCGGGCCGCGCCGGGTGACGCAGTGACGCGGCGCGACGGAGCGCGGCAGGCGCGGCTCGTCCGGGTGCGGCGACGCCGGCGGCGTGAACACCGGCGGCGCCGGGTCGGCCGCGATCCGCGTGAGCCGTACGGCGAGCCGCCGCAGCAGCGCCCACAGGGCGGCCTCGCCCCTGGCCAGCCACAGCGCCGTCAGCACCACCGCCCAGCCGTGGCCGAGCAGCATTCCGAAGCCCGGCCCGGCATGCGCGTGTCCCGCCATGACGTGCCCGGCGAGGGCATGCCAGGCGGACGGCGACGGGGACGGGGACGACAGGGCGAACAGCACGTGCAACCCGACCTGCAGGGCCGCGAGCAGGGGCAGGATCGCGCGCAGCGTCCGTTCCCCGCCGGACAGGGGCAGCGCGGCGGCGAACACCGCCGGCAGGCCCAGCGCCAGCGCGCCGGGAGCGACCGCGCCGCCGCTGAACAGGTGCGCCACCACGCCCAGGCCGAGGCACACCGCGGTGAAGGCGGCGGCTCGGGCGAGGCGGAGAGGCGATGTCACCGGCATGGCACAGCCAATATCGCACGCCGGGTGCCCGGTCCCCGTTCCGGGACGCGTCGGAATGTGATCGGCATGAGGGGCATGCGTCGCGCGCCGGTGTCCCCCTGCACCACAGGGTGCCCTCCGCCCCGCGTCGGTCGATCGGCCACAGGGGTGGGCCCGGTCATCGGTCGGGTGCAGAGGCGCGGAAGAACTCGGCGAGGATGCGTGCCACGGGTTCGGGGCAGCCGCGCAGTTCCTCGTTCCAGCTGGAGGAGTGGTCGAGGCCCGGCAGCTCGACCCGCCGGGCGCCGGGTAAGGCCTGCGCCACACGAGCGAGAGCGTTCTTCAGGAGCGCGGAGCTGTTGCTCCCCCCGATCAGCAGCACGCTCGCGCGGATGTCACTGAAGGCGTGTGGGCCGTCGCTCATCTCGCTGATCATGTGGCCCTCGTGGTGCAGGGCGGCGGCCAGTTCGGCGAAGGATGGGTAATCGCCTTCGGGCGTCCGGCTCGTCATGCCCTTCGTCATGGCGGTCAGGAGCCAGTGCGGCATGGCGTTCAGGAACGCGGGCCCGAGCTGGGCGCCCTTCATGGCCGTGGCGAGCGCCGACGCCACCTTTCCCTGCGCCAGCTCCCGGTCATAGCGGGCCATCACCTTCGCGCCGGTCGCCCGGTCGGGGAACAGTAACGGCTCGTAGAGGGCGAGCTGGTCGATGCCGGGCAGCGTCAGCGCCGCCTGCAGCGCGATGAGCGCTCCGGCGCTGACAGCGAAGACGCTGCGGGCGCCGGTCGCGGTGAGTACCGCGGCCAGATCCTCCACGTCGCACCGGATGTCGTGGTCGTCCCGGTAGGGGCCGCTGAGGCCCCGGCCGCGCCGGTCCATGAGGTGGACGGTGAAGTCGCCGGACAGCGCCTCGGCGAGCTGCAGGTGGTGGTAGCCGGACGACATGGCTCCGTGGACGACGACGATGCCGGGGCCCTGGCCGAGCCGGCGGTAACCGATCGTCGTGCCGTCCTTGGAGGTCACCGACAGCTCGGTGCAGATGCTGGCGTTCATCGGCTGGATTCTCCGATCTTCTTGGGCGCGCCCGTCGGGGCCGGACCTCGACCACGTCGGGGTATCGCGAATAGTTGATCCTGACTATAAAAAGCCGTTTAGTCAGTGTCAACTATTTGATACGGTATAGTCGTAAGTGACTGGGAGGCGTGATGGAGAAGCAACGCAAGGTGTCGAACCCGCTGGCGCTGGCGGTACTGGCGTTCCTGTCCACAGCGCCGATGCACCCCTACGAGCTGGGCAAGCGGCTGCGGGAAACAGACAAGGACCGCAGCATCAGGTACAACCACGGCTCGCTCTACATGGTGATCAAGCAGCTCGCCAAGGTCGGCTTCGTCGCCGAACAGGACACGGTGCGCGACGGCGGGCGGCCCGAGCGCACCGTTTACGCGATCACTGATGAAGGTCGTGACGAGATGCGGAACTGGCTGCGTGAGCTGGTCGCCGAGCCGCGGCGCGAGTACCCGCACTTCGGTGTGGCGCTGTCGCTGATCAGCGTCCTACCTCCAGACGAGGCGGCCGGCCTGCTCGACCGCAGGCTGCGGGCGCTGGCGAGCGAGATCGAGGAGATCCGGTCGGCTGTAGAGGCCGCCGCCGGTGCAGGCGTCTCCTGGGTGTTCCTGGCCGACGACGAGTACCATCTCGCGATCCTGGAGGCCGAGCACCAATTCGTCTCCCGGCTCGTCGACTCGCTCCGTCAGCCGGATCACGTTAGGGAGTGGCGCGAATTCTTCGAAGGCCGCACCTGGCCGGCGCGCCCCTCGCCGAAGGCCGGCCTGTCGTTCCATCGCTGTACCCACGGCTGAAACAGGCCGGCCCGTTCAAGGCGCCACCCGAGCCTGCGGACCTCGCAGCCCCTCGCCGATCCGACCGGGCGGCTTGGCGGGTTGATGAGAGGCATGAAAACCCACGTGAAGGGCTGATCGCCGTGCCATCAGCCGGGGTAAAGAGGCGTTCGACCCTCGCAGCGCCGTCAGTCGAACCAGACGACCAAGCGCACGCCTTCGGGCCCGAACCGCCTCGCCAATGCCTGCATCACCTCGAAGACGTGTTCCCATCCGGTGCCGGGTCCCAGTGCGTCCTCTCGCGTCACGAAGCGATACTCGAGCGTCGCTCCGGAAACGTCCCAGCGACCCATCGGAGCCTCGACGGGCGAGGCGCCCAACGGCGGCATGCCGTACTCCTCCACGACAACCTCGGGCCACTGGTCATCGACCCGATACCGGCTGATCGAGGAGCCATGTCGTGGCTGAACATCAAGCACCCCCCGAGCGGCGGGACGCACAGTCATATCCAGATCACGCAGCTCCGCCCAGGTAACCCAGGTACAGCCACGTATGGCGGCGTCGACCCGGACGGAGTCCTCATAGTCGGTACGGACAGGTTTCGACGCGTCGGCGGGGAGGCCACGGCCGGCCGCGAGCGGGGTCCAGCCGAGCCGGTTACGAACACCGAAGAGGCAGCCGAACGAGTCATAGTCGCGGCCGTCATAGAGCGGGTAGAGGGGCATGGACACCGCCCATGCATCCCAGTCGTACCAGTCCTCGTCGGCGGACGGATGGCGAGCCTCGATGTAGCCGTAGATGTCGGTGCCCACGCCGACAGGTTAGACCTGTTTGGATCGTCGGCCTTTTCCGCTCCACGAAGAGCCGCGATCGACCGACCGGTTCTGCCAGATGGAGTAGCAGGAAGCCCGAGAAGCCAGGAGATCAGGCGCTCGCGTGCCCGTCGCGTGCCCGGCGGAGCTTACCGGCGACCGGCGCCGCGTCCACCCGGACTCAGGCCGGCTGTTGACCACCCGGGCCGAGGTGCCCGGCGCGCCGCTCCCGGTCCGGCCGGGGCAGCCGCAGGCCTCCGCCGCCCGGCGTGCCCGGGCAGGTCGTGCGAGCGGCATAGGAAATGGGCCGTTTGGGCACTTCAAGAGGTATCGGGGGCGTGTTCGATGGGGGGAACCATGGCTGTATCGGCGGACCTGGCGAAGCTGCTCGACCGCGAGTACGAGGACAAGACCCTGGACGAGATCATCAAGGCGCCGGTGGACGCGCTGGCCGGGGTGAGCGCGGAGGACGCGGAGCTGCTGAAGAAGGCCTTCCACATCAAGACCGTCGGGGATCTCGGCCGCAACAAGTTCTTCCGGGCGGCCACCGCGCTCGTCGATCTCACCGACAGCAAGAAATAATCGGGCATCCCGTCCGGCCGGCGGCCGTTGTAGAAGATTTCCGTCGCCTTATAGGTTGATGGAAGGTATCTACAAAGGAGCGGCCGTGGGGGCTCTGTTCGTCGGCGTGGACGGGGGAGGCACCAGCACGCGCTGCGTCGTGGTCACCGAGTCGGGCGAGATCGCCGGGCGGGGACGGGCCGGCGGCGCCAACGCGATCTCGGTCCCCGACCCGGCCGCCAACCTGCGCGCCGCGCTGCTCGGCGCGCTGGAGGGCCTCGACCCCGCGCGGGTCGCCGGCGGCGTGTTCGGCCTGGCCGGAGCCGCCCGCGCCGCGGAGCCCGCGGAGCGGGCCTGGCGGGAGGCCGGGCTCGCGGGGCGCCCGGCGGTGGTCGCCGACGTGCTCGTCGCCTTCACCGGCGCCACCGATCAGCCGGACGGTGCGGTCCTGGTGGCCGGCACCGGCGCGATCGGCGCCCGCATCCGCGACCGCCGCATCGTACGGCGGGCCGACGGCCTCGGCTGGCTGCTGGGCGACGAGGGGTCGGGCGTGTGGCTGGGCCGCCGGGCCGCCGCCGCGGCGCTGAACGCGATCGACGGCAGGGGCGCGCCCACGGTGCTGGTCGCCCGGGTGGCCGAGGCCGTGCTGGGAGCGGGGGCGGCCGGCGAGGACGACGGGCCCGCGCTCACCCAGGCTCTGGTCGCGGCCGTCTACGCGCGGGTCGCCGAGGCGGGGCCCGCCTGGCTGGGCACGCTCGCGCCCGTGGTGGACGCCGCCGCCCGCGAGGGCGACGAGGTGGCGCGCGGCATCGTCGCGGAGGCGGCCCGCAGGCTGTGCCGTACGGCACGGGTCGTCGTGGGGGAGGGCGCCCGGCGATGGGGAGCCCAGGCGGAGGGCGGCCTGGACCAGGTAGGCGCAGGGCCGCTGGTGCTCGCGGGGTCGCTGCTGACCGAGCCGACCGAGCTCGCCCATCTGGTCCGGGCCGAGCTGGGCAGGCGGGCCGTGCTGGTGCCCGCCAGGGACAACGCGGCGGGCGCCGCCGCGCTCGCGGTGCGGGCCGTCCTGCCCGGCGACCCGCGTGCCGCCGAAGCCCACCGCGTGCTGATCGGGCAGGAGGTCGCATGATCGGCGGCGAGCTGGACCGGATGGCGTTGGCCGTGCTCCAGCCCGGTTTCGAGGGCACAGACCCGCCCGCGTGGCTGCGGCGGGCGCTCGCGGAGGGCCTGGGCGGCGTGGTCCTGTTCGCCCGCAACGTCGCCGGTCTCGACGGGACGGCCGCCCTGGTCGCCGAGCTGCGCCGGGAACGGCCGGACGTGGTCGTCGCCATCGACGAGGAGGGCGGCGCCGTCACCCGGCTGGAGGCCGCCACCGGCAGCTCATGGCCGGGCAACCTGGCGCTGGGCGTGGCGGGCGACGAGTCGCTGACCCGCCGGGTGGCGCGGCAGATCGGCCGGATGGTCGCCGCCGCCGGCGTCACCCTCGACTACGCCCCTGTGGTGGACGTCAACGCCGATCCCCGCAACCCCGTCATCGGCGTGCGTTCCTTCGGCTCCGACCCCGAGGAGGTCGGCCGCCACGGCGCCGCCTGGATCGAGGGACTGCAGAGCGCGGGGGTGGCCGCCTGCGCCAAGCACTTCCCCGGCCACGGGGACACGGTGACCGACTCCCACCTGGCGCTGCCCGCCGTACGGGCCTCTCGTGAGGTGATAGAACGGCGCGACCTGCCGCCGTTCCGGGCCGCCATCGCGGCCGGGGTGCGCGCCGTGATGTGCGGTCACCTGCTCGTCCCCGCCGTCGACGCGCTTCCGGCGACGCTGAGCCGGGCGGTGCTGACCGGCCTGCTGCGCGAGGAGCTGGGGTTCGACGGGCTCGTGGTGACCGACGCGATCGAGATGCGCGCGGTCGCCGCCCTGCACGAGCCGGGCGAGATCGCGGTCCGCGCGCTGGCGGCCGGGGCCGACGCGATCTGCGTCGGAGTGTCCTCGGCCAGAGGGGAGAGCGTCTACGCGCTGCGCGACGCGATCACCGGCGCGGTTCGCGAGGGACGGCTGGCGGAGGAGCGCCTGGCCGAGGCGGCGGGCCGGGTGCGGGACCTGGCCGCGTGGTACGACGCGCAGGCCGGGGCCAGGGCCGCGGTGGCCCGCGACGCCGACGAGGGCCTCGGCCTGGCGGCGGCGACGGCCGCCCTGCGCGCGATCCCGGCGGAGCAGGCGGCGCCGCTGACGAAGGCGCCGCTTGTAGTGCACCTGGCGGCGAGGCCCAGCCAGGCCGTCGGCCGCGCGACCCCGCTGAAGCTCGGCCGGGCGATCGAGGAGATATTGCCCGGGACGGTGACGGCCGAGGTGGACGACGACGGGCGCCTGCCGGATCTGAGCGAGGCCGGGCGCCCGCTCGTGATCGCCGTTCACGACGCCGGACGACACGCCTGGATGCGGCGGCTCCTCGACGACGCGCTGCGGGCCCGCCCGGACGCGGTCGTGGTCGAGACGGGTGTGCCGGGGCCGCCCGCCGGGCGGCTGTACCTCGCCACCCACGGCAACTCCACGGCCTCCGCGCGGGCGGCGGCGCGCTGGCTCACCGGCGCCGTCTGATCAGTCCGAAGATCCCTCAAGCGGGACGTCTTCCCAGGTAGTGGGCTCGGGTAAAAATTAACTCCATCACCGCGTCTGCCCGTGGAAAAAATTGACGGCATCGCGAGAGCGCCCGTATTGTCCAGGCAATCGGGAACCAGGAGCAGCCCATGAAGCGACTCGCGGCGATCGTGGCTCTGGCGTCGATCGTCACAGCCACCGCCTGCGGCACTACCGGGACGACGGACACCGCCCAGCAGGGCGGCGGCGTGTACACCACGATCGACGGCAGCAAGCAGATCAACGCGAGCGCGCCGATCAACCCGTTCAACCCCGTCGGATCGGTCTTCTCGGGATACAACGGCATGGCGCTGGCGTGGCCCAAGAACGACCCCACCGATCCCAACCAGTTCTACCCGGCCATCGCCAGTAGCTGGAGCATGTCCCCGGACCGGTCGGAGGTCGTCATCCACCTGCAGCCGAACGCCAGGTGGTCCGACGGCACGCCGGTGACCAGCGAGGACGTGCGCGTCTCTGTCGGTCTCGCCTACACCCAGGGCGGCACGGCGTACGCGCTGGACCCCAAGGCGGCGGGCGCCGCCGCCGACATCCAGGTCGTCGACCCCAAGACGATCAGGGTGACGCAGGGCGCCAACCGCAGCTCGACGTTCCTCGCCAACCTGCTGTCGACCGTGGTCGTGCCCGCGCACGTCTTCGGGAAGCTGCTGCCTGCGGACTTCTGGCAGACGCTCAAGGTCGCCCAGCACGGACAGGGCGCGGCGGCCGAGAAGGCGAAGAACCAGATCACCGGGCTGGCGGAGAAGGTCATCGCCTTCAACCCCGGCCACGACGTGTCCGCCGGGCCGTTCGTGCTGGAGCGGGTGAACCCGGGCGCGGCGCTGCTCAAGCGCAACCCTTATTTCTACGCCCGGCAGAACATCGCGCCGGACAAGGTGAAGATCTTGAACTACACCGGCAACGAGCAGATCTGGAACTACCTGATCGCCGGCCGGCTGGACAACGCCCCCTTCACCTCCGTGCCCACCGCCGTCATGAACCGGATCCGCGGCGCGAAGGGCAGCGAGGTGGTCAAGGGCTACTCGCCCGTGGCGGTCTCCCTCGCGTTCAACCAGTCGCACAAGCCGTACGACAACGTGCACGTGCGGCGGGCGATGGCCTATCTGATCGACCGCTCGCAGGTCACGAGGATCGCCTCCCCGGAGGGCGGCACGCCCGCCACCACCACCTCGGGCATCCACGCCAAGGCCGCCCGGGCCTGGCTGGGCGACGCGTTCGACACGCTCGAGCAGTACCGCGTGAACTCCGCCAAGGCCGACGCCGAGCTGAAGGCGGCCGGCATGACCAAGCGGAGTGGCCGCTGGACCCTGCCGGACGGCAGCCCGTGGAAGGTCCGCATCCACGTGCCCGCGTCGTTCTCCGACTGGGTCGCCGCGGCCAAGTCGATCAGCAGTCAGCTCGGCGACCACGGCATCGACGCGAGCGTGGTCACCGCCGCCGACTACACGCTCTATCTCGGTGAGCTCGCCGACGGCAAGTACGACCTCGGGTTCTGGCTGATCGGCCTCGGCCCCTCGCCGTACAACATCTTCCAGCGGCTGTTCGGCCAGGCGAACGGCTGGCAGATGTTCGGCGGCCGGCTGCGGCACGTCGCGCCGGGCACCGAGGGCAACTGGATGGGCGGCCCGGAGAAGGTCGACGCCGGCGCCGCCGGCACGGTCGACCCGGGCGAGCTGACCAGCAGGCTGAACTACGCGTCCCACGACGAGCAGCAGCGCATCGTCGGCGTCCTGGCCAAGGTCGCCAACGAGCAGCTCCCGGTCGTCCAGCTCTGGGACTACGTGAACACCCAGTTCGTGAACACCTCCCGGTACACCGCGTTCCCGCCCGACGACGACGAGTCCCTGCGGCTGTCGTCCGGGGTGTGGATGCAGCTCGGGATGATCAGGAAAGCGGAGAAGGGGCAGGCATGACGCACGCCGTTCCGGGGCGTCCCCGGCTGGGCGCCATCGCCAGGAAGATCGGCGGCCACCTGGTCCGCGGCCTGGCGATGATCTGGGTCGTCGCCACGATCAGCTTCGTCATCATCCGGGAGATCCCCGGCAACCCCGTGCTCGGGCAGTACGAGAGCCTGATCCAGAAGGGCATGTCGCCCGAGCAGGCCGAGCGGGCCACCGCCGTCCTGTACGGCTTCCTGCCCACCGGCAACCTGTGGCAGCAGTACGTCGGCTACATGGGCTCGCTGATCCACCTCGACCTCGGGCGTTCGCTCAGCACGCCCGGTGTGGAGGTGACCACGCTCATCGGGCACGCCGCCCGGTGGACCGTGCTGCCGGTCCTCGCCGGCACGCTGCTGAGCTTCCTGCTCGGCGTCACCATGGGCGTCTACGCCGCGATCAAGCGGTCGGGCAAGCTGGGCGACGCGCTCGCGCTGTCGGGCTCGCTGCTGCACGGCGTGCCGGTGTACGTCATCGGCCTGCTGCTCACCGCGATCTTCGCCACGCTGTGGCCGATCATGCCGTCGGGCGGGCCGGTGGACGTCGAGTTCGTCCCCGGCTTCAACGCCGGCTACATCGGCTCGCTGGTGCACCACGCCGTGCTGCCCGTCGTCACGTACACGCTGGCCAGCTACGGCGGGTGGATCCTCGCGATGAAGTCGAACGTCGTCGCCGTGCTCGGCGACGACTTCATCCTCGCGGCCGAGCTGCGCGGGCTGCGGCGCGGCTTCGTGTTCCGGTATCTCGCGCGCAACGCGATCCTGCCGCTGTTCACGATCCTCGCCCTGTCGATCGGCATGCTGTTCGGCGGCTCGATCTTCATCGAGGAGATCTTCAACTACCCGGGCCTGGGCCTGCTGCTCGTCAACAGCATCAGCAGCCGCGACTACGCGCTGATGGGCGGCACGTTCCTGGTGATCACGGTGGGCATCGTCGTCGCCAACATCGCCGCCGACCTGCTGTACACGGTGATCGACCCGCGGGTCAGGAGCGGAGGCGCGGCATGACCGTCATCGTCAACCCGGAGGGGGCGATCAGCCCCGAGGCCGCGCCGGCCGCGACCACGCGGGCCACGCTGCGGCGCAACTTCTGGCGCGGGGTGTGGCGGGTGCTGCGGCGCAAGCCCAGCCGCATGGCCGGGGTGGTCATCGTGGCCCTGTTCGCGCTCATGGGCGCGGCCGGGCCGCTGCTCTACCCCGCGCAGCTGCCGCGCGACGACAACGCGCTGTACGCGCCGCCGAGCCTGGCCCATCCCTTCGGCACCGACTTCGAGGGCACCGACGTGCTCGCGCTGGTCGTCACCGGCGCGCGCTACGTGCTGCTCACCGGCCTGGCCACGGCCGTCATCACGGTCGCGCTCGGCACGCTCATCGGGCTGGTCGCGGGCTTCCACCGCGGCCGGTGGGACACGCTGCTGATGCGGCTGACCGACATGAACCTCGCGATCCCCGGCCTGCCGCTGCTGCTCGTGCTGTCCACGGTGTGGAAGTTCGAAAGCCCGCTGGAGATGGGCCTGGTGCTCGGGGTGCTCGGCTGGGGCGGCATCGCCCGCGCCGTGCGGTCGCAGACGCTGTCGCTGCGCGAGCGCGGCTTCATCGAGGCCGCCCGCGGCCTCGGCCTGCCCACCCGGCACATCATCGGCCGCGAGCTGCTGCCGAGCATGGCGCCCTACATCGCGATGAACATGCTCATCGCCGTCACCGGCGCGGTGTACGCCCAGGTGGGCCTGTTCTTCCTCGGCGTGCTGCCGTTCGAGTCGAACAACTGGGGTGTGATGCTCAACCTCGCCGTGTTCAACGGCGGGGCGCTCACCACTCCCGCCGCGCTGCCGTACCTGCTGGCCCCGCTGATCGCGATCCTGTTGCTCACCCTGGGCATCGTGCTGATCGTGGACGCGATGGACGAGATCTTCAATCCCCGCCTGCGGGAGGAGTAGCCCCTATGACCGCTCACACGGCCGCACGTCACACGGCCGCGCGTGACATGGAAGCACCGGGGGTCCGGATCCGGGACCTCACGGTCGTCTACAAGACGCCCGCCGGCGAGCTGCCCGCCGTACGCGGCGTCGACCTCACCCTCGCCCCCGGCACGATCACCGGTGTCGTCGGCGAGTCGGGCTCGGGCAAGTCGACGCTCGCGTTCTCCCTGCTCAACGCCGTCCAGCCGCCCGGCAGGATCGCGGCGGGCAGCGTCGAGATCGACGGCCTCGGCGACGTGCTGACGCTGCGGGGCGAGGACCTGCGCCGCGCCCGCGGACGCCAGGTCGGGTACGTCTTCCAGGCCGCGCAGAACTCGCTGAACCCGCTCAAGACCATCGGCAAGCAGCTGCTCGACCTCGGCCGCTCCCACGACGTGGAGGACCTGCGGGGGCTGGTGCGCGACGCCAAGGACCTGCTGGCCCGCATGGGCATGGACGGCGCCCGGGTGCTCGACTCCTACCAGCACGAGCTGTCCGGCGGTATGCGCCAGCGGGTCGGCATCATGCTCGCGCTCGTCCTGAACGCCAAGGTCGTCGTTCTGGACGAGCCGACCACCGCCCTCGACATGATCACGCAGGCGACGATCCTGCGGATCATCCGCGAGGTCCACGAGGAGCGGGCGCTCACCACGCTCGTCATCACCCACGACGTCGGCGCGGTCGCCGAGGTCGCCGACAGCCTCGCCGTCATGTACGGCGGCCGGGTCGTCGAGCACGGCCCGGTGGCCGAGGTGCTCGGGGACGCCCGGCACCCGTACACCCAAGGCCTGATCAGGGCGATCCCGCGCCTGTCTGGCGACCTGTCGCTGGCCAGGGCGCTGCCGGGCCGCCCGCCGACGCTCGGGACGCTGCCGAAGCAGGGCTGCGTCTTCCGCGAGCGCTGCGAGCGGCGCATGGAGGTGTGCGACAGCGACGAGCCGATGTCCGTCCACAGGGACGGCCGCACCGTCGCCTGCCACGCCGCCGACCGCCACCTCACGCTGGTCAAGCGCAAGGAGCTCGTGTGATCACAGGAACCGGGATCACCAAGATCTTCAAGCAGCGCGGCGGCGTGCTCGGCGCCCGCGAGGTGCCCGCGCTGCGCGGCGTGGACTTCGCCATCGCCAAGGGCGGCGCCGTCTCGTTCATCGGCGAGTCGGGCAGCGGCAAGACCACCCTCGGCCGGATCATCGCCGGGCTGGAGACCCACGACGCCGGCGAGATCGTCATCGACGGCGTGCCGATGTCCACGCTCAGCCACCGCAGGCGGCAGCCGTACTTCCGCCGGATCCAGCTCATCCACCAGGATCCCTACTCGGCGCTCAACCCCACCCGGACGATCCACCAGGCGTTGGAGGCTCCGCTGCGGCTGCGTGCCCGGCAGACGGGCCGTCCGAGGTCGTGGGTCGACGAGCGGGCCGCGGAGCTGCTGGCGATGGTCGGCATCGACCCCGGCTACGTGCTCCCGCGCTACCCCCACCAGCTGTCGGGCGGCATGCGCCAGCGCGTCGTGATCGCCCGCGCGCTCACCATGGACCCCGAGGTGCTCGTCGCCGACGAGGCCGTCTCGATGATCGACGTGTCGCTGCGCCTGGGCATCCTCGCGCTGTTGAAGGACCTGCGCGAGCGCCTCGGCGTGGGCGTGCTGTTCATCACCCACGACATCGCCACCGCCCGCTACATCGGCGACGACGGCGAGCTGTACGTGCTCTACCGCGGCCAGGTCGTCGAGCGGGGCGCCACCGAGAAGATCATCGCGGATCCGGTGCACCCTTACACGCAGTCGCTGCTGTCGGCGATCCCGGTGCTGCACGGCCTGGAACGGCCGGGCGCGGAGCGGGTCGTGCCGAGGGAGATGCAGCGGGAGGGAGAGCCCGACGGCGGCTGCCTGTTCGCCCGGCGCTGCCCGTTCAGCACCGAGCGCTGCGAGAGCGAGATGCCCGTGCTGGGCCGCGACGGCGAGCCCGGACAGGAGAGCGAGCAGGAGTACGCCTGCTTCCACCCCAGGCGGCGCAGCGTGATCCCGGTGGGGGTGGGCGAGTGACGGACATCCTTCCTGTCGAGGCGGACGGGACGCTTGAGCGCCTGGCCGCCGCCGCCCTGTGGGCCGACGCCGAGGACGCCGCACTGGTCGTACGGCGGCTGGCCGACCCGCCGCGCGAGCGCGCGTGGACGGTCCTGGCCACGCCGGACCGCGACGGCGTGGTGTTCGCCTCGATCGGCGCGGACGGCGCCGGTCACATCGACCTGATCGCCGTCGATCCCGCCGCCCAGGGCCGGGGGATCGGGCGGGCGCTCGTCGCCGCGGCCGAGGAGTGGATGCGGGCGCACGGCGCGGCCGAGGCGAGGTTCGCCGGCAACCCGCCCTGCTACGCCTGGCCCGGGATCGACGTGCGCTACACCCCGGCCGCCTGCCTGGCCGAGAGCCTGGGGTACGAGCAGTATCGCGTGGCCTGGAACATGACGGCCGGCCTGCCCGCCCGCTACGACGGGGCCGAGCACGAGGCCGACCTGGCCAAGCTCGCCGCGGCCGGGGTCACCGTCGCCGCGGCTCCCGTGGGGGATCGCGGCGCGGTGGCGGCCTTCGTCCGCGAGCAGTGGAACGACAAGTGGGCCTGGGAGGCCGAGCAGGCGACCGGCCTGCACTATGCCTATCGCGACGGGGAGATCCTCGGCTTCGCCGCCTGGGGCGCCCGGCCGCTGTGGTTCGGGCCGATGGGCACGGCCGAGGCCGCCCGCGGCCTCGGCGTGGGCCGGGTGCTGCTGCGCCGCTGCCTCGACGAGCAGGCCGCCGCGGGGCAGACGTCCGCGCAGATCGGCTGGGTGGGCCCGCTCCGCTTCTACTCCCGGGCGGTGGGCGCCCGCGCCGAGCGGGTGTTCTGGCTCTACCGCCGCGTGCTGGCCTGATGTCGGCAGTACAGATGTCAGCAGTACAGCAGTTCGCCCCGGGGCGGGCCCGGCGGGGGGCACAGCCCCCGGGGGTCGCGGCCCGCCTCCAGGTGCTCGCGCAGCGACGCCGAGCCCCACAGCAGGTCGAGGAACGGCTCGCAGGCGAAGTCGCCCGGATAGAGGGTGCGCAGCACGTGCAGGACCGACACGCCCGTCAGCACCGGCAGGAAGGCCTGCCGGTCGGTGACGTGCAGCTGCGCGCCGCGCACCACGACGCCGGCGTGCCTGCCGAACGTCGGGGTGAACCACGTGTCGCGGAAGCGCACGCCGGGCAGGCCGAGGCCGTTCAGGGCGGCGGCGAACCGGCCGTCCGCGTACGGCGCGCCGACCAGCTCGAACGGCCGGGTCGTGCCGCGGCCCTCGGCGGCGTTCACGCCCTCGAGCAGCCCGGTGCCGGGGTAGACCAGGGCGGTGTCGAGGGTCGGCATGTTGGCCGACGGCATGACCCAGGGCAGCCCGGTCCGGTCGAAGTGCCACTGTCTGCGCCAGCCCTCCATCGGCACGACCTCCAGCTCGGCGCCGATCCCGGGGTTGACCGACAGCGCGATCTCGCCGGGCGTGAGGCCGTGCCGTACGGGCAGGGCGGCGCGGCCGACGAAGCTCGCGAAGGCCGGGTCGAGCACCGGGCCCTCGGCCACCGCGCCGCCGATCGGGTTGGGCCGGTCGAGCACGATGAACCGCAGCCCGAGCCGGGCGGCCGAGCCCATGAGGTCGTACATCGTCCAGACGTAGGTGTAGAAGCGCGCGCCCACGTCGCCCACGTCGAAGACGAGCGCGTCCACCCCGGACGACGCGACCAGCGCGTCCAGGTCGCCGCCGGTCCTCTGGTAGGTGTCGAGCACGGGCAGGCCGGTGACCGGGTCGACGGTGTCGCCCTCGCCGCCGCCCGCCTGGGCCGTGCCGCGCAGGCCGTGCTCGGGGCTGAACAACGTGGTCACGGGCACCCCGGCGGCCAGCAGGGCCGGTGCGGCGGCGGTCAGATCGGGCAGGACTCCTGTGGGGTTGGTGACGAGGCCCACCCGTTCCCACCTGGCCTTCGGCGCGCTCACCAGCAGTTCCAGCCCTGTACGCACGCGATCCATGAAGACTCCGAAGCCGAGGAACCATGACCATGACGCACTCACTCGCCACTCTGGCCACCGAACAGAGCGATCCCCGCTACAGCGGGATCGACACGCTGCCGACGGAGGAGATCGCGCGGCTCATGAACGCGGCCGACGCCGCCGTCCCGGCCGCGGTGGGCCGGGCCGTCCCGGCGATCTCCGCGGCCGTCGACGCCATCGCGGCGCGGATGGCCGACGGAGGCAGGCTCCTCTACGTGGGCGCGGGCACCTCCGGGCGGCTCGCGGTGCTCGACGCCTCCGAGTGCCCGCCGACCTTCGGCACCCACCCCGACCTGGTCCAGGGCATCATCGCGGGCGGCGAGGCCGCGCTGGTGCGCTCCGTCGAGGGCGCCGAGGACGACGCGGAGGCGGGCGCCGCCGTGATCCGCGACAAGCACGTCGGCCCGCTCGACTCCGTCGTCGGCATCTCCGCCAGCGGGCGCGCGCCGTACGTCGTCGCGGCGGTCGAGCAGGCCCGGCGGCTCGGCGCCCTGACCGTGGGCCTGGCCTGCAACACCGGCACCCCGCTCGCGCGGGCCGCCGACCACGCGATCGAGGTCATCGTGGGGCCGGAGGTGGTCACCGGCTCGACCCGGCTGAAGGCCGGCACGGCCCAGAAGCTGGTCCTCAACATGATCTCCACGATCACGATGATCAGGTCGGGCCGGACGTACGGGAACTTCATGGTCGACGTCGTGGCCAGCAACTCCAAGCTCGTCGACCGGGCGGCCCGCATCGTCTCCGAGATCACCGGCACGCAGGTGCTGCGGGCCAGGGAGGTCCTGGAGAGTGCGGGCCGGGACGTGAAGACGGCCGTCGTGATGATCGAGCGCGGCGTGGGCGCCGACGACGCGCGAGCGCTGCTCGCGGCGCACGGCAACCGCCTCGGCCCGGCGCTGCGCAGCGCCTGACGGGGCCTGGGCGCATGCTGGAGGAGGTCCTGCGGGCGGCCGTGCCCGAGGTCGCCTCGGCGGCGGTCGCCGTGATCGCCCTGGACGGGCGCACGGCCGCCGCGGCCGCCGTGGGGGAGGCCGTGCGGTACGCCGACCCGTCCGGGGGGCTGCTGGCGCAGCGCCCGCCCGTGGCGATGGACGCGCTGTTCGACATCGCCTCCCTGACCAAGATGTTCACGGCCGTGGTGCTGGTCTCGCTGGCCCAGGAGGGCGCGCTCGACCTCGACGAGCCGGTGGCCGCCCGGCTGCCCCGGTTCTACGGGCACCGGCCCGAGATCACCGTTCGGCACCTGCTGACGCATTCGGCGGGCCTGCCCGCGAGCCGCCGGGTGGAGAAGGATCCGGAGGAGGCCCGCTGGGACCTGGTTCTGTCCACTCCCGTGCAGGGGCCGCCGGGAACGCACCTCTACTCGGACGTCGGCATGATCACGGCCGGGCGGGTGGCGGAGGCCGCCGGCGGTGCGCCGCTGGACGTGCTCGTGCGCGAGCGGGTCACCGGGCCGCTCGGGCTCGGCGCCACGGCGTACGGGCCGGTCGAGCCGGGACGGGCCGTCGCCACCGAGTTCAAGCGCGGCACCTGCGTGCGGGGCGAGGTGCACGACGAGACGGCCCACGCGCTGGGCGGCGTGGCCGGGCACGCCGGGCTGTTCTCCACCGCCGCCGACCTCGTGCGTTTCGGCGAGACGCTGCGCACCGGCGGCGGCCCGGTCCTGTCTCCCGCATGGACCGCCGAGATGCTGCGCGACCAGGGCGTGCCGGGCGCCGCATTCCGGCAGGGGCTCGGCGTGCGCATCGACGACCCGGCCATCGTGGGGCCGCTCGCGGGCGCGTTCGGCCACTCGGGCTTCACCGGCACGTCGCTGGTCGTCGATCCCGCCCACCGGCTGACCGTCGTGCTGCTGACCAACAACGTCCACCCGCTGCGGGGCCGCCCCGGCATCCGCGACCTCCGGCACGCCGTCGCGGCCGAGGCCCTGCGCCTGGCCGGCTGAACCCGGCCGATGTTTGATCCTCCTCGTCGGGGTCAGTAGGCGAGCAGTCCGGCAGACGGACCGATCCGCCGAGGAGAGGAGTCCGCGATGACGACCGCGCATCAGGCCGGCCGCCGTCTCGAGGGGACGGCCCGCAGAGCGGCCGACCACCCTGTCCTGGAGAAGCTCGCCAAGGTCGGGTTCGCCGCCCGCGGCGTCCTGTACGCGATCATCGGACTGGTCGCCCTCCAGATCGCCTTCGGCGGGGGAGGAGAGGCCGACAAGAGCAGCGCGCTCCAGATCGTGCGCGACGCGCCCCTGGGCGACCTCCTGCTGTGGATCATGGCCGTCGGCCTCGCCGCGCTGGCGATCTGGCAGGTCTCCGAGGCCGTCTGGGGCCGGCCCGGGGTCAAGGAGCGCGTGGAGGCCGCGGCCAAGGCCGTCGTCTACGCCGCCCTGGTGTTCTCGATGGTGGCGCTGCTCACGCGGAACAAGGCCGCCTCCTCGTCCGACAGCCAGTCGCAGGACGCCACCAAGGCGCTGTTCGAGCTGCCCGGCGGCCAGTTCCTGGTCGGCCTGATGGCGCTCGGCGTGCTCGCCCTCGGCGTCTTCTGGATCTACGAGGGCTGGACCGAGAAGTTCATGAAGGACATGCACGTGACCGAGCCCCGTGCCCGCGGTCTCGTGGTCAAGCTCGGCAAGGCCGGCTACATCGCCCGAGGCGTCATCGCGCTGGCCGCGGGCGTCCTGATCGGCCGGGCCGCCCTCACCTACGACCCCGACAAGGCGGCCGGCATCGACGGTGCGCTCAAGGCGCTCGCCGACACCCCGGCCGGCCCGTGGCTGCTCGTCGTGGTCGCCCTCGGCCTGGTGCTGTTCGCCGTCTACTGCTTCGCGGAGGCCCGCTGGCACCGGGTGTGAGCGGACCCGCCGCAGCCCCGCCTCAGGCAGGCGCGCCCGGCGCCCCGTGGCGCAGGCCGTCCATCAGCAGGTCGAGCAGGCGCCCGGCCTGCTCGCGCTGCGCGGGCTCGCCGGCGGCGAGGCAGACGCCGTTCACGCCGGTGAGCACGTCCTCGGCCGCCACGTCCCGCCGCAGCGTCCCGGCCCGGCCGCCCGCGTCGAGCAGCGTGCCGATCGCGCCGAGCAGCCGGTCGCGGCTGTGCGCGTACGGGTTCGCGCCGGAGGCGATCACGGCGCGCAGTGCGTCGGCCATGCCCCGCTTGGTCGCCAGGTAGTCGACGAAACGGTCCATCCAGGTGCGCATCGCCACGTCGGGCGGCATCTCGTCCGCGAGCTCGGCCGCCGCGTCGCACAGCTTCGCCAGTTCGTTGCGGTAGGCCGCCTCGATCAGCGCCTCCCTGGTGGGGAAGTGGCGGTAGAGCGTGCCGATGCCGACGCCCGCCTCCTTCGCGATCGCGTCGAGGGTGACGTCCGGCCCGTCCTGGGAGAACGCCCGCACGGCGATGTCGAGCAGCCGCTCGCGGTTACGCCGGGCGTCGGCGCGCAACGGCTTGGCTTCGGGCGGTCGGGCGGGGGTGGACACGGCTCCTCCACAAGCGCGAGTTGCTAACCGGAGGAACCTCCGATTAGAGTTCCAGGCGTACCGGAGGTTCCTCCGGTTTTCCTGATTGTAGCGGCCGGGCTCCCGAGGGGCCCTCGCCGCCGTACGGGACGGGGACGACCATGACGACTCAGACCACTCGTGTCACCACACCGTTCACCGGGCAGTCCACCGCGGCCGAGGTCCTGGAGGGCGTCGACCTGCGTGGGCGGCGGGCCATCGTGACGGGCGGGGCGTCGGGAATCGGCGTCGAGACCGCCCGGGCGCTGGCCGCGGCGGGCGCGGAGGTGACGATCGCGGTCCGCGACCTCGACGCCGGCAGGCGGACCGCGGACGACATCGCCACCACCGCCGAAGGCGCGGCCGTCCACGTCGCGCCGCTGGACCTCGCCGACCGGGCCTCCGTGGCCGCGTTCACCGCCGCGTGGGAGGGTCCGCTGCACATCCTGGTCAACAACGCCGGGGTGATGGCGTGCCCGGAGACCCGGACGCCCGAGGGCTGGGAGCTGCAGTTCGCGACCAACCACCTCGGTCATTTCGCGCTCGCCATGGGCCTGCACCCGGCGCTGGCTGCGGCCGGCGGCGCCCGCGTCGTGTCGGTCAGCTCCAGCGCCCACCTGCGCTCGCCGGTCGTCTTCGACGACATCCACTTCCGGGAGCGCGCCTACGACCCCTGGCTGGCGTACGGGCAGTCGAAGACGGCCAACGTGCTGTTCGCGGTCGAGGCCGCCAGGCGGTGGGCCGGCGACGGCATCGCGGTCAACGCGCTCATGCCCGGCGGCATCCCGACCGGCCTGCAGCGGCACCTGGAGCCGGACTACATCGAGCGCCGCCGCGCGCTGGGCAACTCGACCGGCGTGACGTGGAAGAACACCGAGCAGGGCGCGGCCACCTCCGTGCTGCTCGCCGCGTCGCCGCTGGTCGAGGGCGTCAGCGGACGCTACTTCGAGGACAACCAGGAGGCGGAGATCGTCGAGCCGGGCGCGGGCCGGGGCGTCGCGGCGTACGCGCTCGACCCGGAGGCGGCCACCCTCCTCTGGCAGGTGTCGTTGGACCAGCTCGGCCTCTGACAGACCTCGGGGTGCTCCTGCCGGCACGACGGGCTCGCCATTGCCGGCGCCCGCGTCGCCGTGCAGGCCGGGGCGCTCGCGCGTTCATCGCCCGCCTGCACGGGCTGGAGCCCTTCGCCGCCCTCGTCGACCGGTGACCTGGCGGGTCACCGGTCGAGCGCTTCGAGACAGAAGCATCAGGACCACAAGGGCGCACTCACCGGAAGTTCGGTTCCTGCAGCGGAATTACGGTGATCGCGGGGTGACATGCCGTAGGCGGCGCGGAAGGCGCGGCTGAAGGTCGCGGCATCGGTGAAGCCCCAGCGGGCGGCGATGGCCTGGATGGGACGAGCACGCTGTCGGGGATCGGCGAGATCGCGGTGGCACCGTTCGAGCCGGCATCGGCGGATCCAGGCGGCTACGGTGACGCCCTGCTTCTGGAAGATCTTGTACAGGTGCCGGACGGAGACCTGGTGCGCCGCGGCGATCGTCTCCGGGGTCAGGTCCGGGTCGCCGAGCCGCTGCCGGATGAAGTCGTGGATCAGCGACAGCAGAGCCTGGTGCCGCGATTCGGGTGACAGCAGGGCGGTGGTCTCGAGCCGGTCGGCGCAGGCGGCCGCGATCAGATCGAGGGTGACGGCGGACACCGCCTCCGCGTTGCGAGGGGTGAGACCCTCGGCGTGTTCTGCCAGATGCTTGAGATGCCCGGCAAGGACGCCGGTGATGCCGTGCTGGACGGGAATCGGCGCCGCCGCGAGCTGCCTGACCATATCGGAACGCAGGCTGAGCGCCGCCCGGGGGAACTGGACTATCACCGCACGGGCCTGATTGTCGTCCGCTCCTCGCCACCCCTGATAAGGCCAAGAGGAATCGATGATGAGCAACTGCCCCGCCTGAAAGGTGGCTTCCCGTCCCGCCTGCCGTATGCCGCCACCGCCGGTGAGGACAAGGTGCAGCTGGAAAACTTCCGGATCCGATTTCCGGATGAGCTTCGCGGGCCGGCTCGCCTGAAGCGTGTTATGGCTCATCACCGAAAACTGTAATCCGCCGAGGTCGGCCAGCCGGGCTGATGCGTGGAAGCGGGCGGGATCTTCCGTGGTCAACCATGTGCAGACAAGTGTCTCTGACATGGCGTCGTACCAGGAGGGAAACCGATCCCGAACGGCCAGATCCCTGGTGCTCCAGTCCATCACTCTCATGCCTGTCCTCAACGAGTCGTCGTTACGGCAGCGCCAACTTCTCTAGCGCGCAGCGCTCTTCGCCGCACGGCATTGTGAATGCGATGAGCACGATGTACAGAGCAGACAGCAGGATGGCTCGCTGACAAGTCGCCGTCAATGTCATGTGCGCGATTGTGGCGTTGCGGTGCGTGAGCAGGGAAAGCCGCTCACCGAGGAGCGGACCTGCGCGTACAGACCGTGCGCGGGTGTGTAAGGGCGGGGGTCAATGCTCGGGCTCATTTGCCCGCCTCCCGCTCCAGCCGGTCGAAGGTGGCCGACAGCCGCGCGGTGTGCTCGGCGTAGCCGGCGTAGGGCACGCCGCTTGCCGCGACGACGGCCAGCCGGTCTTCGAATTCCTGCCGGATCGAGGCCACGCGCCGCTTTCCCTCGTCGGTGAGGCTCAGCCGCCGGCGGTTGCCCCCGGCGAGGTCCGGCCTGGACGTGGCGCAGGCCGTCGGCCGTCAGCGGCGTGCACAAATCGCCATGAAGCGTGCAGAAGAAGTCAAGACATCCATGAGGGCTCCCGGCACCCTGGCTACATAGGCACCCGTCGGCCAGGGTGGTACGCCGTGCTGCAAGAGAAGGGTTTGGCCCTTGTACTTCACGTGGGGAGCACAGTGAACACGGGGTGAAGCCGCTGCCGTTCACACGGAAGACGTATCGCCCCCTCATCCGTGCCTCGTAGCGCGAGAACCAGGCACGGCCATGTGAGTCGCGTAACCACTCCTGGCGCAGGGCGGCTCAAACATATCTGTTTCCATTCCTGGTCGTGCTGTATCCCCCCATCCAATGTGTTGCGAAAGGTTGTGAGTGAACAGACGCCGATCAGCGTCCGGCTTATCCGTCCGGACGCGCCGCCGTGCTGCCCTGATCGCGACCCTGGTGCTACCGCTCCCGCTCATGAGCGCGCCCGCGGTCGCCCAGGTCCCCACGCCACCCGCCCCAGCCCCGAAATCCGAAACAGCGGCACAACCGAAGGACTCTTCGGATCCGGACCTGAAGGCCGCCTGGGACAAGGCAGCCAAGTCCGGTAAACCCGTCGAGGTCCCGGCCCGCTTCACGGAGAAGATGAAGGTCTGGGCGCAGCCCGACGGCAAGCACCTGCGCGCCGAGTTGTCCACCCGGCCCGTACAGCTGAAGAACCCCTCCAGCGGCGCGTGGGAGCCGATCGACACCAAAATCGTGGCCCGTGGCGGCACGCTGCAGGCGGCGCGGGTCAAGTCGCCGCTGACCTTCGGCGGGCTCGGGGCCAAGCATCTGGTCTCGGCGAAGGGGGAGAAGGGCACCAGCGGCCTGGGGGTGACCCGGGCGCTGCCGGAGCCGAAGGTCTCCGGCAGTACGGTCACCTATCCTGACGCCGTCGCGCCGGGGGCGGATCTGGTGGTGATCGCCCAGGGCGACGGTTTCGTCTCCCAGGTGGTCTTCCGGCGCAAGCCGGACGGCCCGGTGACGGTGCGCCTGCCGCTCACGCTGCCCGAGGGCACGAAGTTCGGTAAGGGTCCCGAGGGTTTGCCCCAGCTGCAGGACGCCGAGGGGAAGGCGGCGGCGGCGCCGGTCGTGCTGACGGCGATGGACGCCAAGGTGGAGGCCTCGCCCGAGCAGGGCAGGAGTTCCCGGGTCGACGCGCACGTGGATACCTCTGGCACGACGTCGGAGCTGGTGTTCACCCCGGATGAGAAGTTCCTGGCCGACCCGGCGGTGACCTACCCGGTGACGATCGCCGCCTCTTCCGACTGGTTCGGCGGCGGCAAACCCGCCGACGCCTGGGTCAACAAGAACGAGCCCTACAGCAACCACGGCCCGGACGGGTGGCTACGCGCGGGCACCACCCAAACCAGCGCGGACATCGCCCGCGTGTACCTGCAATTCGACACCAAGGACCCGGCGCTGGAGGGTGCCACCGTCAACGACGCCGACCTGATCATCTGGAACTACAAGTCCGGCGGCCCCAACGGAGCGCTGTGCGGTGACCCGCTGGGTGCGGGCATCACGGTCCAGCGAGTCACTTCCGATTGGAAAGAGGGCTATGTCTCCTGGGGCAATCAGCCGTCGATAGCTAGCGGCACCGAGGGCACCAACGACGCCGGCTACAACTACGACGCCAGCGGCACCTGGTGTGCCAAGGACGAGGCGCTGTGGCATCAGGTCAAAACCATGGTCCGCGCCTGGATCGAACAGGGCGTGCCCAACAAGGGATTGATGTTGCGGGCCGTCAGCGAAACCGCGACGACCAACTGGCGCCAGTACTACTCCAGCGAATACAGCGGCGGCCAACCGTACCCGGGCTACCGCCACCCTCCCACCCTCATGATCGAATACGAGCCGCCGCAGGTGAGGGAATTCGACATTGCTTATGAGCGTGACGGCGTTCCCGACGACACGCTCCCGACATACGAGGAACTGCTCGAAAACCAGATTCCGCTGACCGATACGCAGCCCGAGCCGGAGCCGGTCAGTGTCGAAGAGGTGGCGCAGCGACAAGAGGCTTCAGATCAGACGATCGAAGTGGATCCGGAGACGCTGCCTACCGAGGATCTTGTGGCAGACGATCCGGAACCGGACTCTAAACCGCCAACAGTAGTAGCCACGGTTCCCCTCAAGGGTGCGGTGGATGTTCCTCGGAACGGCTACATCACAGCCTTCTTGAGCGAACCCGTGACCGGTCAGCAAATCACGCTGAAGGACGCTTCCGGAGCGGTCATCGCCGGCACCATGCGGCAGAGTCCTCATGGTGACATCGTGGACTTCGTCCCTGCGCAACCATTAGAGCCGAGCGTCGTATTCACAGCGGAAGTCAGCGGGGCTACAGACGCCGCCGGGAACACCCTGTCGGAACCGTACACCTGGTCGTTCACGACGTCGACGGGGATGGCATCACCTACGCCCTCTCCTACCCCGACGCCTACTCCTACCCCGACACCGAGCCCTGTTCCTGGTCTGGTGGCCGCCTATGGCATGGAGGAGGGCACCGGGGCGCTGGTGACCGATGCGACCGGGCAGAACAACAACGGCACGGGCAGCAACATCGACTGGGCGAATGGTAAGTACGGCAAGGCCCTGTCGTTCAACGGCACCTCCAGCTGGGTCACCGTCCAGGACGCCGCGTCGCTGCGCCTGACGACCGGGATGACGCTTTCTGCCTGGGTCAACCCGGCCACGGTGACCGACTGGAGAAGCGTGCTGGCCAAGGAGCTGAGCACCGAGGGCGTCTCCTACACCCTGTACGCCTCCAACGGCGCAGGCCCGGCCGGCTGGGTGCAGACCTCCCCTGAAGACTTCTCAACGGTCAGCGGGACCTCGCCATTGCCGGTGAACACCTGGAGCCATCTGGCGCTGACCTACGACGGAACCGCCCTGCGGATGTTCGTCAACGGCCAGCAGGTTGCCCAGAAAGCTTCGAGCGGAAGCCTCTACGACGACGGCAGCCCGCTCCACATTGGTGGCAACGACGCCTGGGGCGAGTTCTTCAGCGGCCTGATCGACGAGGTCCGCATCTACAACCGAGCCCAGTCCGCGGCCGAGATCCAAACCGACATGAGTACCCCCGTCGGCTCCACTACGCCGGGACCCACACCCAGCCCCAGCCCCAGCCCCAGCCCCAGCCCGACACCGAGCCCGACGCCCACCCCGACTCCGGTTCAGGGGCTGGTGGCGGCCTACGGCATGGAGCAAGGCGCCGGCACGGTGGTCGCCGACTCGTCCGGGAAGAACAACACCGGCACGGCCACGGACACCACCTGGACCACCCAGGGCAAGTACGGCAAGGCCCTGTCGTTCAACGGCACCTCGAGCTGGGTCACGATCAACAACGCGCCGTCGCTTCGCCTGTCCACCGGCATGACCTTGTCTGCCTGGGTCAAACCCAGCACAGTGACGAACTACCGCAGCGTGATCATGAAGGAGCTCAGCTCACTTGATGGAGCCTCCTACTCGCTGTACGCATCCAACGGACAAGGACCCGTCGGCTACCTCACCACGAACTACGACTGGGAGTTCGGCCCCCCCACACCACTGCCGACCAACACCTGGAGCCACATCGCCGTCACCTACGACGGCACGACCGCCCGCCTGTTCGTCAACGGCACCCAGGCGGCCACCGCCGCGATAACCGGCGGCAGCCTCTACGACGACGGCGGCCCGCTCCACATCGGCGGCAACAACGTATGGGGCGAATACTTCCAAGGCCTCATCGACGAGGTCCGCATCTACAACCGCGCCCAAACTGCAGCGCAGATCCAAACCGACATGAACACCCCCGTCGGCATAGGCTCGTCGGCCGGGGCACAGGCACTCGCCAGGACGACAGCAGCGGCGGACACCACCGCTCCCGTCGTCGAGAAGCTGGCGGTGCTCGGTTCAAAGGCTGCGGGTGAAAAGGTGATCACGCCCACCCTCACACCGAAGCTTGCGGTTTGGGTTTCCGGAGGGCAGAGCCGCCAGACGACGGTGGAAGTCGAGGTGGCAAATAAACCGAGCAAGACCTCACAGGACAAGCGCCTGATCTGGTCAGGCAAGACGGCAAATGCCACCATCGGCTCCCGGAAAACGCTGCAGATACCTGCCGGGAAATTGAAGAACGGCTGGGATGTGCGTTGGCGCGCTCGTGCCACCGCTGAAGGCAAGAGCGGCGCCTGGACCGCCTGGCGCACCCTCGCTACCAGCGCCTCCGGAGCGGTCGCGGGGGCGTCGGCACCCAACACTCAAAGCGCTGCGGCCGGTCCGACAACCGGCCCGTGGCCGACGTGGCCCGACAAGCGGATCAAGTTCGAAGACTGTTGGGGGAACAACAAGGCCAACAGTAAGAAGAACTACCCCCATGGGTGGGTGCGAGATTCGTACAATTGGTGTTCGGTCCGGACCGTTGGAAAGGCCCGTGTGCAGGAGATCGTGGATGAATGCGGATGCAAGCGCAAGGTGAAGGGGAAGATCGAATTTCTCTTCAGTGTTGCAGGGCACACATTCGCCGGTGGGAAAAAAGATGGCCCGTATGCAGAACGCGACCAGAACAACGGTAGCATCGATAGCCGTACGATGAGGTTGTGGGCGCGGATAGACCAGATACGCGTCAGTGGCGAGGCGGGGCCGGTTGTCTGGCCGGAAACCACGGAGCTTACCGTGCATCTGGTGCCGGCCACGGCCAATGATATGAGCTGTAGGCTCACCTCCGGTGGCACCCGTAAGTCTACTCTGGCCGAGTGGAGATCGAATCCGCAGCAGTACTACGAGTACGTCTCGGACAAGAACTCCAGCAGAGGTCCGCACAAGCTCAGCGTGTGCACTTTCACGCCCATAATTGTGGCTGGATACTACCCTGGCCAGGGATCTCCATTCATCAATACTAAAATGGCCGACGAACCGGTGCGCTGCGACACGTCAGAGGAGCTCAAGTCGCGCTACGGCGGCTGCGTCTTCTCCGAGTTCACTCCCACCTTCGTAGTGCCCATGATCTACGAGTGGAAAAATGGCGTACCCGTCATGAACGAGTCTGCCGACTTGATCCGTCGGGCACTTGAAGAACCAAAGGACACCTACCCGAAGAAGACAGACGGGCCTAAGGTGATTCCGGGAGCGAAGCAGGTCGGCCCTATACATAGAAGCAGTAGTACGGCACGAGACGAGAAGAACAGGGATAAGTCGAGGGCCTACTGTGCGCAAATGCTCGCGGAACTCAAAGAGCCTAGACCTATCGACCGAGACTGCGATGAGTTTCCCTTCGCCGCCACTCATGAAGGGTCGGCGGGAGATAGCACGAACGGCAACGTTGCGGTAGACTACATTATCTGGGATCATAATCAGCACGTTGGCCGATACCTGAGATGGTTCTTCCAGGACTATCGGGTCTTCGGTTCCGATCCTGAGAACGGTGTAGACCGATGGCATCCGTTCGAGCGCTTCTACGTGAAGACGCCCAACTAAACGACTGAACGATAGTCGAATTTTGATTGCTGCGAGGCGCAAACAGCGTCTCGCAGCAATCTCCTGTTGATGGAGGTCTCATGCTCGATGCAGTTGAGTCCCACTACCGGTCGCTTCTCGATCGACATGGTGAGAATCTCGGGGAGACATGCTTGACGTGGTGTCGGGCCGGCAGTTCGCACGAACTTGCTGGCTTGCTCGGTGGAGATCTTCGGAGCGCAGCCCCTCGCACACTGTCCGATGCGGATGCCGAATCTCATCAACACATCATGCAAACCGGTCGCGGAAATACTCTCCTCGTCGGTGACTTAGGTTCCTGGTTCATCGTCATGGAACCCGGGGACCTGCGCGCTTCAAAATCGCTGGACCACCTCTCGATCAACGGAGAGGCGCTTTCTTTGGTGATTGGCGACACACTTCTGCATTACTCTCTAATCTATGCTTGTAAGGGTCGAGTTCTATGTCGCCTCCGTTATCTGGATGATCCTGCCGGTGATATCGGCGCCCTGGAAGGAAATCTTGCAGACTTGCCCTATCTTCGAGGTAAATCATCGAATGAGTGGAAGGTGCACGCACTGGTTCTGATCGAGCGGATTACCGGTGTCCGGCTGACGGCGGAATGGCTGAGCCGCGAACATTCGCGATATTTCTGCAACCATCTCGGATCTTGAGGCGATGCTCACAGAAGAGGCGGCGGGGAAACCGCCGGCGGTGGGGGTGACGGGTAGAATCCGTCGTCTTCCGCGCTGGTGTCGGCTCGGGCATGGCCGGGCGATTGGCGTCCAGGTTGGCCTCAACGTGCGCCTGCTCGGCCTCTAAGGCATACGAGCGGGCGTAGGCCCCTTTGTCGACCATGCTGCAGTGGAAGGGGTCGACCTTGCCATTGGTCTGCTGCCGGTAGGGGCGTATGCGTTTGTGCGTGATGCCCCAAGCTCGATGCAGATTGCAGTGCTGGTGAGCGGCGTCGACCAGCGGGGCCGGTCGTAGGGACGGCCATACGACCCTCGCCGTTACAGGTCTCTAGCGGACGACGGGTGAGACCTCCACGCGGCGGCCGTGCCAGGTGAAGGCCGGCATGGAGCGCCGGCGGCCGCCGGAGTCGTGACTGTCCGATCGGTCAAAGCTGGCCGATCGGTCAGCTAAGGTGGTCCCCATGGCACGTTCCGCAACCACCATGCGCGCGGACATCCTGGACTCGGCCCTGCGGCTGTTCGCCGCCCACGGCTTCCGCGGCACCTCCCTGCAGGACATCGCCACGGACGCGGGCTGCTCCAAGGCGTCCTTGCTCTACCACTTCACGAACAAGGACGCGATCTTGACCGAGCTGCTGGCGCCCGTCGGGCCGGAGTTCGCCGAGCTGGAGGGCCGGCTCGCCGCGCTCGACGGTGAAGAGGCGGCCCGCGCCGCCGTCGCCGGGCTCGTCGACCTGTCCCTGCGCTTCCGGCTCCAGGTGAAGATCCTCCTGCAGGACGTCGACGCGCTGATCTGCCGGCCGGAACTGCCGGACGTGGACGGCCTCACCGAACGGCTGACGGACGCCCTGTCCGGCCGTTCGGCCGCCCCCCAGGCCCGGGTCTGGGCCTGGATGGCGATGCTGGGGATCATCCTTACCAGCGCCGGCGAGCTCGCGCTCCCCGAGGAGACGCTGCGCGCGGAGCTGACCCGCGGTGCGTTGCGCACGCTCGGTCTGCCGACCGACTGACCTCCCGAAGAAAGAGATCTGCTTTGGCAACCCTGCTCTACCGGCTGGGCCGGTTCTCCTTCCGCAGACGCGGGCGCGTGGCCGCCGTGTGGCTGCTGCTCCTCGTGGTCCTGGGCCTGGGCGCCGCCGCTTTCCACGGCCCGACGGGCGACAAGTTCGCCATGCCGGGCACCGAGTCGCAGCGGGCGCTGGACGCCCTGGCCAAGGAGTTCCCGCAGGCCAGCGGTGCCACCGGCACCATCGTCGTCGCCGCTCCGCAGGGCCGGAAGCTGGACCCGGCCGCGGTCGCGCCGGTGGTCAAGGAGGCCGCCGGCATCCCCGGCGTCGTCGCCGCGATAAATCCGTTCCGGGTCGGCGCCGTCTCCGCCGACGGCCGCTACGCCCTGGTCCAGGTGCAGTTCGCCCATGCGGTCAAGGACGTGACCGACGCCCAGCGCGCGGCCTACCTGAAGGCCGGCTCCTCGGTGTCCGGGCTGCGGGTCGAGCACGGCGGCGAGGTCCTGAACGCCGCGCCGGAGGTCGGCGGCTCGGAAGGGATCGGCGTCGTGATCGCCGCGGTGGTGCTGATCGTCACCTTCGGCTCGCTGGTGGCCGCCGGCATGACCCTGCTGAACGCGCTGATTGGCGTGGGGGCCGGCATGGGCGGCCTGTTCGCGCTCAGCGGCGTCGTCGAGCTGACCTCCGTCACGCCGGTGCTGGCGCTGATGCTGGGGCTGGCCGTGGGTATCGACTACTCATTGTTCATCACCTCCCGCTACCGCCAGTTCCTGGCCGAGGGCGAGGCACCGGAGGAGGCCGCGGGCCGGGCGGTCGGCACCGCCGGGTCGGCGGTCGTGTTCGCCGGGGCCACCGTCGTCATCGCGCTCGCCGGTCTGTCCGTGGTCGGCATCCCGTTCCTGAGCGTGATGGGCCTGGCCGCCGCCGGCACCGTGGCCGTCGCCGTGCTGGTCGCCCTCACGCTGCTGCCCGCCTTCCTGTCGTACGCCGGAGCCAGGGTGCTGCCGCGCAAGCAGCGCACAGGCGAGAACGCGGGCACGGGCGGCCGGGGCTTCGGCTACACCTGGGGGCGGGCGGTCACCCGGCTGCGCGTGCCGATCCTGCTGGCCGGGGTCCTCGCCCTCGGCGCGCTCACCCTGCCGGCCCAGGACCTGCGGCTGGCCCTGCCCGACGCGGGCACCGCCGCCCCGGGCACCCCGGCCCGCGAGGCCTACGACCTGACCAGCGAGGGGTTCGGCGAGGGCTTCAACGCCCGCCTGGTCGCCGTGGTCTCCGCCGCCGACCGCGCGGCCACGACCGCCGCCGCCGGTGAGGCCGCCCGGATGATCCAGCAGACTCCCGGCGTGCTGGCCGTGGCCCCGCCGCAGCCCAACGCCGCGGGCACCACCGCGCTGTTGACCATCATCCCCAAGGCCGGGCCGACCGACGCGGCCACCGAGGACGCCGTCCACGCCATCCGCGCCAAGGTCGCCGCGATCGGCGGCGCCGAGATCGCCGTCACCGGCGCCACGGCCGTGGGCATCGACGTCTCCGACAAGCTCGCCGACGCCATGCCCGTCTACCTGGTCCTGGTGGTCGGCCTGTCGGTGCTGCTGCTCATGCTCGTCTTCCGCTCGATCCTGGTCCCGGTCAAGGCGGCGCTGGGCTTCCTGCTCACCGTCGGCTCGACCTTCGGCATCACCGTCGCGATCTTCCAGGAGGGCCACCTGGCCGGCCTGCTGGGCGTGGACGTGCCGGGCCCGCTGGTGAGCTTCCTGCCGATCCTGCTCATCGGCATCCTGTTCGGCCTGGCCATGGACTACGAGGTGTTCCTGGTCTCGCGGATGCGCGAGGACTACGTGCACGGCGACACTCCCCGCCAGGCGACGATCAACGGCATGGGGCACAACGCGCGGGTCGTCACCGCCGCGGCGCTGATCATGACGGCCGTGTTCGGCGGGTTCGTGTTCATGAACGACCCGATCATCAAGTCGATGGGCTTCGCGCTCGCGGTCGGCGTGCTCGTCGACGCCTTCGTGGTCCGCATGACCCTCGTCCCCGCCGTGATGTCCATGCTCGGCCGCGCCGCCTGGTGGCTGCCGCGCGCCCTGGACCGGGCGCTGCCCGACCTCGACGTCGAGGGCGAGCGCCTGCGCCACCACCTCACCGCCCGGGCCGCCTCCCCGGAGCACGCCGGGGTGTCGTAGAGGAGTGCCGGGGGCCGGAGGTCCCGCCTCGGCGGGACCTTCGGTGCTCGCGTGCCCAGCCGGGGAACGATGTGATGGAAGGAGCGTTCGAGGGGAGGGCGTCATGATCGTCGTGGGTGTCGACGGCTCGCACGCCGGCATGGAGGCCGCCTGCTGGGCGGCCCGGGAGGCCGACCTGCGCGGCGTGCCCCTGCGCATCGCCAACGCCATCCCCGCCTGGGCGTGCTCGACGGCGCAGCAAGGCCCCTACACCAGCGTCGCGGCGTGGATGCGCGACGGCGCCGCCGCCGTGCTGGACACCGCCACCGAGCGGGTTCGCGCGGAGGCGCCCCGGGTGCCGATCGACACCGCGATCCTGGCCGGCGACCCGCGCCCGGCGCTCGTCGAGGCGGCCGTGGACGCCGATCTCCTGGTGCTCGGCAACCACGGGCTCGGCGGCTTCCGCGGCCTGCTGCTCGGCTCGGTCGCGTACGGCGTGGCGGGTCACGCCCCGTGCGACGTGGTCGTCGTGCGGGAAGTGCCCTCCGCGCCGCGCCCGGAGATCGTCGTGGGCATCGACGGATCGCCCGCCTGCGCCAAGGTGCTCGACTTCGCCTTCGCCGAGGCGGCGCTGCGCGGGACGGGCCTGCGGGTGGTGCACGCCTACAGCTCGCTGGAGGCGGGAGGAGGCTTCGCGCCGCTCCCCGACGACTTCGACGACGAGAAGGTCGAGGTGCGGATGGTCAGGGAGGCCCTCGCCGGGCGTCGCGAGCGCTATCCCGACGTCAAGGTCGTCGAGGAGGTCGTCCGGGGTCATCCGGTGGACGTGCTGCGGCAGACGTCGGCCGGCGCGGACCTGCTCGTCATCGGCTCCCAGGGTCACGGCGAGTTCACCGGCCTGATCCTCGGATCGGTCTGCCAGGCCATGCTGCATTACGCGACGTGCCCCATGGTCGTCGTCCGCGCGCCGGCATCGACCGGCTGAGCAGTCCGAATCGAAACGGCCGGGCATGCGAACGCCCCCGGCGGCCCGGAATCTCCGGGCCGCCGGGGGCGTCGCGGCGTCCTACGCGCTCTTGCGCCGCTGCTCGCGCAGAATGGCGAGGCGCTCGTTCAGCACCTCTTCGAGGTCCTCGATCGAGCGACGCTCCAGCAGCATGTCCCAGTGGGTCCGCGGGGGCTTCGCCTTCTTCTGCTGGGGCTGCTCCGCGTCCACCCGCAGCGCCGGGCTGCCGCAGTGACGGCACTCCCAGGTCGTGGGGATCTCGGCCTCGACGGCGAGCGGGACGGTGGTGAGATGGCCCTTCGGGCACGTGTAGGACACCTCCTGGCGCGGGGCCAGATCGGTGTTGCGGTCGTTCTCGTAGCTGGTCGCGCCGAGCCGGGTACCGCGAAGTGCACGCTCGCCCATGTCTTTAAGCCTCCTGAGGTCCCCGCCTTCGAGGGGTTCGTTCGCCACCGCGTACAACGCTTTGATACCGTGTGTGGATTCCCAGCGGAGACCTGATCCAATCGCGCTTTTTCCGTCCCACTGGTCTCAGATGTGGTCGGGCACCTCGTTCCCCGCCTCGCGAATTGCCCGGGGCAGGTTGACAACGGTGAGCAGCACGAACCCCACGACGAAGAACACGATCAGCGAGACGATCGCGGTGCGGTAGCTGTCGGTGAGCTGGAGCGCCAGCGTGAGCATCAGCGAGCCGAGGAACGCCGACCCCTTGTCGCTGATCTGGTAGAGGCTGAAGTACTCCGCCTCCCTGCCGGGCGGGATCACCAGGGAGTACAGCGAGCGCGACAGCGCCTGTGTGCCGCCCATGACGATCGCGATGGCGAAGGCGATCGCGTAGAACTGGACCGCAGCGCCCTTCTGCAGGAAGTAGGCCACTCCCACCACCGCGGTCCACACGACCAGGCTGGCCAGGACCGTGCGCTTGGTCCCGAACCTGGCCGCGAGCCGCGCGAGCCCGAGCGCGCCGCCGACCGCGATGAACTGCACCATGAGGATCGCCCCGATCTGGTGCGTCTGGCTCAGGCCCAGCTCCTGGTCGGCGTACGTCGCGGAGAACCCGATCACCGTCTGCACGCCGTCGTTGTAGATCAGGTAGGCCGCGAGGAACAGCAGCGTGCGGGGATAGCGCCGCAGGTCGGCGAGGGTGCGGCCGAGCTGGCGGACGCTGCCGGCCGCGGCCCGCAAGGCGGTCGCCTCGTGGACGGGCACCCGCCGGTTGCGCAGGCGCAGCATCGGGATCAGGGTGAACGCGCCCCACCACAGGCCCGCCGAGGCCAGGCTCACGCGGACCGCCAGGCCCTCCTCGACCGCGCCGGACAGGTACAGCACCAGGTTGAGCGCGAGCAGCAGGCCGCCGCCGAGATAGCCGAAGCCCCAGCCCCTGCTGGAGATCGCGTCGCGTTCCTCCGCACCGGAGATCTGCGGCAGGAAGGAGTCGTAGACCACGCGGGCCACGCCGAAGGTCACGTTGGCGACCAGGAACAGCACGCCGCCGAGCAGGTAACCGCCGCCGGAGACGAGGTAGAAGCCGAGCGTGGCCGCCGCGCCGAGATAGGCGAAGACCCCCAGGATCTGCTTCTTGCGGCCGGTGTGGTCGGCCAGGGCGCCGGCGATCGGCATGACCACGATCTGCAGCAGCACCGAGATCGTCACCAGGGCCGTGAAGTACGCCTTCGGCCGCAGGTCCAGGCCCAGGAACGCCACGAAGCCGTCCTCGCCGCCCGCCGCCGTCGTGGCGACCGAGGTCAGATACGGCCCGAGGAAGACGGTCAGGACGGTCGTCTGGAACGCCGAGTCCGCCCAGTCGTACCAGTACCAGCCGCGTTGCTCGCGCCGCCGCGCGCCGGGGATCTCCTCCTGGACGACCTGGGGAGCGGTCATGGTCTCTCCTCACGGGGTGGAGCGCCGCCGGGGCCGGGGGATCGGCGGGGGCGGGGGTCGAGCGGGAGCAGGGATCGAGCGGACATAGGGGTCGAGCGGGAGCGGGGTCAGCGGGTTCGGCGGCGCGGTCCGGGCCGGGCGGGGTGGTTCCGGGTCACGGCTCGGCCGGGCGGGGGTGCCACTGCCCGCGTGACTTGAGCACGTCGCGCAGGCCGCTGATGTTGTCCGTCATGATCCCGTCGACGCCGAGGTCGAGCAGATGGGCCATCGTCACCGGGTCGTTCACGGTCCACACGTGCACCTGCATGCCGATCGCGTGCGCGGTCCGTACGAGGGCGCGGGTGGTCACCCGCAGGCCGCGGAACCCGATCGGCGCCTGCGCGCACGGCACCCCCGCCCGGGCCAGCCCGGCCAGCAGCCTGCCGTAGCCACCTCCCATCGCGGCCGTACGCAGGGCGGCCAGGCCACGCGGGCCGAGCGAGAAGCAGACCTCCCGGTCGATCGCGCGCCGGGCGCGGGCCAGGCGTGCGTCGGAGAACGACGTCAGGCACACGCGGTCGTAGGCGCGGGTGCGGCGGATCGCCTGGGCCAGCGGCGCGATCGCGGCGCTCTCCTTGACGTCGATGTTGAACCGCACGTCCGGCCAGGCGCCGAGCAGGTCCTCCATCAGCGGGATCTCGTGCCGGCCGCCGATCCTGGCCCCGCGCACCTCCCGGTAGGGCAGCCGCGAGATGCGGCCGGTGCGGTCGGTGACGCGGTCGAGGGTGTGGTCGTGGAACGCGAGCAGGACGCCGTCGGCGGTCGCGTGCGCGTCGGTCTCCAGGTAGGTGTAGCCGAGCTCGACCGCCCGGGAGAAAGCGGCCATGGTGTTCTCGCGGGCCTCCGCCGCCCCGCCTCGATGCGCGAAGGCGAGCGGTCCGGGGTGGTCGAGGAACGCGAAACGGCGATGCACGAGAGGAGTATGCCGGGTTCCGGCCATACAGTCAGCGCACCAAGGTGAACATTTGCGTCACAAGAGTCCATTGTCATCTTCGTGGCGGAAGTCCCGCCCAGGCGAGCCGGGCCGCACACCGAGGGCGGTCCCGGCCGGGCCGGTGGCCGTCAGGGAGAGCGGTTACCCGGCGGGCGACGCCCACTCCTGCCGCCTGGTCTCCGCCATCGCGATGGCCGCGGCGACCGCCACGTTGACCGAGCCGACCCTGCCGACCTGGGGGATGTAGGCCACCGAGTCGGCCGCCTCAAGGCAGGCGGGGGAGCAGCCGTGGTCCTCGCTGCCGAGCACCAGGCAGACGTCGCCGTCGAGCTTGGCCTCGTGCAGCGGCGCTGCGTCGCCGGTCAGCTCGACGGCGACCACCCGGAAGCCGTCCTCCCTGGCGGCGCGCACGGCCTCGGCCACCGGGACCGGCTCGTGCCACTCGACCAGCCGGTCGGTGCCGAGCGCGGTCTTCTGCGCCTTGGGGTTGGTGGGCGGGGTGGCGTTGCCGGCCAGCCAGATCGTCTCCACGCCGAAGGCGGCCGCCGTACGGAAGATCGATCCGATGTTGAAGGGACCGGTCACCGACTCGAGGATCAGCGCGAGACGCCCTTCGGTGTTGCGGCGCCAGGTGCGGTTGAGCCGCTTGACGTCGGTCGGCTTGAGCTGCCTGCGCGGGTTGGGAGTGCTCATCGGGCGCTCATCGCTCCTGGGTCTCGATGTCGGCGGGGCGGGCGTCGACCCGCAGCACGCGGTAGGCGGACCGGGAGGCCAGCCGTGAGGTGGGCCGGCCGTGGTCGCTCAGCCAGCGCTGCAGGGAATCGGAGCCCAGGTGCTTCTGCACGACCAGGTAGGCGCTGCCGTCGGGGGTGAGCCGGTCGAGCCACCGGGTGAGCATCTCGTGGAGCGCGGCCTTGCCGATCCGGATGGCCGGGTTCGACCAGATGGCCCGGAACCTGACGTCCTCCGGCATCTCGTCGACATGAACCGACCTTACTTTGTCAAGGCCGGCGCTCTTGGCGTTCCGCGCGCACAGCTCCACCGAGCGCCGGTTGACGTCGACGGCCCACACCGTGGCCCCCGGCGCCCGCGACGCCATCGTCAGCGCGATGGGACCGTAGCCGCAACCGAGGTCGAGCAGGTCGCCCTCCGCCGGGGGCGGCGGAACGGTCTCCAGCAGCACCCGCGTCCCCGGATCGATCCGCTCGGGGGAGAACACCCCGCGGTCGGTCTCCAGTCGCAGGTGCAGATCCGGGAGGACCAGAGCGACCGAACCGGGCCGGCTGGCCGTCTGGGGGCTCTCCTCGAAGTAATGGGCCACGTGCCCAAACGTACCAACGCCGGAGACCGGTGATCTCCGTCGCCTGTGAGGACCGGGGACAGGCGGAAACACTTCCGGCCTTACGGACACGTACGAGATGACGGAGAAAGCGGCGAAGGGGGAGTATCGGTGGCCCGCTCGGACCTGAGACGTCGTTTCGAGGAGATCTATCTGGCGCATTACGCGGATCTCCTCCGATACGTGCGGCGCCGCACCGAGTCCCCCGAGGACGCCGCCGACGCTCTCGCCGAGACTTCGCCACGGCATGGCGGCGCATCGGCGACGTGCGGGCCAACGGCCGCAGGGCCGAGACCCGCAGGAGCGCGCTCGTGGAGCGGCTCGGAGCCGAACTCGGCCAATGGGACGAGCACGATCGGACGCCGGATCACGAGGATCTCGAGGCCGTACGGGCGGCGTTCCTGGCGGCCGGGCCAGCCTTCGCCCGGTCTCCTCGGCGCGCGCCGGTGGAGAAGGGCGGCGAGCTGCCCCGAGGTGCCGGTCCGCTGAACGCGCCGGGTGACCGCGTCAGGGGATGCGGGCGCCCAGCAGCATCGCCGCGACGGCGGCCAGCAGGCCCGCGACGATCGCCGCGACGAGGAACCGCTGGGTGATCTCCTGATGCACGACCTTGTAGCCGAGCGAGGTGCCGATCTGCGCGTACACGTCGCGCAGTTCGCTGCCCGACTCCGCGGTGTACGCCCGGCCCCCGGTGCCGTCCGACAGCGACTTCAGCGTGGTCTTGTTGACCGGCACCTGCACCGCCCGGTTGTCGATCGTCACCGTGCCTTCCGGCGTGCCGTAGGCGATCGTGGACACCGGCACCTTGGCGCCGACCGACGCCTCGATGGCCTCGTTGACCGACCGTCCGGAGGTGTTGTCGCCGTCCGACAGCAGCACGATGGCGGACGGCGGCGGATCGGTGACCGCCCGCTGGTCGAACGACCTGATCGAGTCGAGCGAGTTGAACACGGCCTCGCCGATCGCCGTGCCGGGCCGGGTGGTCAGGCTGGAGATCGCGGTGTTCACGGCGGCGTGGTCGGTGGTGGGGGAGATCACGACGGCGGCCGATCTGGCGAAGGCCACCACCCCGACGTTGAACCGCTCGGGAAGGTCTTTCACGAACTGCTGGGCGGCCTGCTTGGCCGCGACGAGCCGGGTGGGCGCGACGTCCGCCGACTCCATCGACAGCGACACGTCCACGGCGACCATGATGGTGGCGCGGTCGCGGGGCACCTTCACCTCGCCCGCGGGCCGGGCGGCGCCGAGGACCAGCAGGCTCATCATGACGAGGAACAGCACGGCCGGCACGTGCCGCCGCCAGGTGGGCCGCTCGGGCGCCACCAGCGACAACAGCGCGAGGTTCGTGAAGCGCACGGTGTAGCGGCGGCGCGCGAACTGCGCCGCGACGTACGCCGCGACCAGCGCGGCGACCAGGACGAACAGCCAGAGCCAGCCGGGGGTGAGGAAGGTCATGCGCCCGCCTTCCTGTTCGCGGCCCTGCGCAGCAGATGGGAGGCCCGCCGCTGGCGCAGCACGAACTCGGCGATGTCGAACACCCAGTCGCGGTCGGTGCGCAGCACCAGGTGGGCCGCCCCGGCCCGGCGCAGCGCGGCCCGGGTCTCCTGCCGTTGCTCGGCCGCCGCCTCGGCGTACCGCTCCCTGAGCGTGCGCGACAGGTGGACGCCGCGCGAGCGCCCGGTCTCGGGGTCGGCGAGGGTGACGTACCCGACGTCGGGCAGCTCCAGCTCGCGGGGATCGATGATCTCCACGGCGAGCACCTGGTGCCGCGCGGCCAGGCGGCGCAGCGGCGGCTCCCAGGAGTCGGGCGAGTCGAGGAAGTCGGAGACGATCAGCCGCAGCCCGCGCTTGCGGTGCGCCGTCGCCATCATCTCCAGAGCCTCCCCGAGGTCCACCGCGCCCTGCGCGGGCGGCGCGCTGAGAAGCGAGTGCAGCAGAGCGTACAGCCGGGGCCGGCCGGGCTTGGCCGGGAAGCGGTGCACGTCGTCGCCGTACAGGATGTAGGCGCCGAACCGGTCGCCCACCCGGCCGGCCAGGATCCCGATCGCCCCGACGGCGCTGACGACCAGATCGCGCTTGGACATGTCGGCCGTGCCGAACTCCATGCTGGCCGACAGGTCGGCCACCGCCCAGGTCTCCAGCTCCCGGTCGGCGATCAGGTCGCGCACGTGCGGCACCGTCGTGCGCGCCGTCACCGCCCAGTCCATGCGGCGCACGTCGTCCTCGCCGGGCACGTACACGCGGGTGTCGCCGTGCTCGCTGCCGGGCCCGGGGATCAGCCCCTGGTGGCGGCCCTGCAGCAGCCCGTCCAGCCGCCGCACCACCGTCAGCTCCAGCCGCCGCAGCGCCTGGTCGGGGTTCGCCCCGCTCACCGCATGCCCTGGTTCCACACGACGAGCGGCGGCGGCACCGCTTGCAGGACCCGGCGTACGACGTCGTCGGGGTCCACCTCGTCGGCCAGCGCGTCGAAGGTCAGCATCAGCCGGTGCGACATGACGTCGACCGCCACGTCGCGGACGTCGTCGGGCAGCAGGTAGTCGCGCCCGCGCAGCAGGGCCAGGGCCCGCCCGGCGGCGATCAGGCCCAGCGTCGCCCGGGGGCTCACCCCGATCTCGATCGTGTCCTGCAGGTCGGCCAGGCCGTAGTCCGCCGGGGTGCGCGTGGCCATGACCAGCCGTACGACGTAGTCGGCCACGAGCTGGTGGACCGAGACCTCCTCGGCCATGTCCTGCAGCCGCACCAGCGTGGCCGGGTCGAGCACCGGCCTGGGCACGGGCGGGCGCACGCTCATCCGCTGCAGGATCTCCAGCTCCTCGTGCGCGCTCGGGTGGGACACCCGCACCTTGAACAGGAACCGGTCGCGCTGCACCTCGGGCAGCGGGTAGACGCCCTCCGACTCGATCGGGTTCTGCGTGGCCAGCACGATGAACGGCCGGGGCAGCGGATGGGTGCGCCCCGCGAGCGTGACCTGCCGCTCGGCCATCACCTCCAGCAGGGCCGACTGCACCTTCGCCGGAGCGCGGTTGATCTCGTCGGCGAGCAGGAAGTTGACGAACACCGGCCCGAGCTCGACGTCGAACCGCTCCGAACTGGGGTGGTACACGCGGGTGCCGACGATGTCGCTGGGCACCAGGTCGGGGGTGAACTGGATGCGGGCGAACGTGCCGCCCACGACGGTGGCCAGCGTCGAGGCGGCCAGCGTCTTGGCGACCCCCGGGACGCCTTCGAGCAGGCAGTGTCCCCGGGCGAGCAGCGCGACCAGCAGCCGCTCGACCATGTGGTCCTGTCCGACGATCACCCGCCGGACCTCGGCCAGCGCCTCCCGCAGGGCGTCCAGCCGGGCCTCGCCCTCCTCCTGCTCCGTCACGCCCTCGCCGGGCTCCGGGTCACTGCGTTCATCGGCAACGGTCATGCTCGTTATTCAATCGTGACTCGGCTGGAGAATCCATTTCTCTCCCATTTGCCCGTCCCGGCGCGTGCCACACCCCCTGCCGCGCCCGTGTGTTTTGATGTGGGGGATGGTCACTCCGCTGCAGTACGGCGACCCGCCCCACGTGGGGCCGTTCGCGCTGCAGGCGCGTCTGCAGACGGCCCCGGCCGGGCTCGTCTACCTGGGCCAGGCGCCCGACGGACGGGTGGTGTCGGTGGCCGTCCTGTCCAGCGGCGCCGCTCTCGACGCCGCCGCGAGGGACCGCTTCGTCATCGCGATCAAGGACGCACAAAGCAGCGCGATCAGGGAAACACAGGGCAGGACGGGCGTACGCGCGTGGGGCGCCTCCTTGGTCGACCGGGTGCGCGGCAGGGTGTCCCCCGACACGCCTCCCGTCCTGGCGATGCACGACGGGCCCGCGCCCTGGGTGGCCGTGCCGTACGTGCCGAACGGTCCGGGGGCCGAGCGGTTCCTCGACCCGGTCACCGTGTCCGGCACGCTGATCGGGCAGCGGCACGGGCCCGACTTCGCGCACTACTGGCTGGGCGACCGCACCCCCGCCCTGCCCGCCCCGCCCGCGCCGCCACCGCCGCCGGTGGCCACCCGGCGCTCGGTCGTGCTCGCCTCGACGCTGCTGGCCACGCTCGTGCTCGCGCTGCTGCTGGTCACCTGGATGCTGCTGTTCCGCGGCGAGGACGAGCCGGAGCCGCCCCGGCCGCTGCCGAACACGCAGTTCGTGCCCACCCCGCCGCCCGAGCCCGCCTCGCCGGAGCCGCAGCAGCCCACCCCCGGCCCGTCCGGCAGCGGAGACGGCAGCCAGAGCCCCTGGCCGGACGATCTGTTCGACGGCCGCGGTCCGATCTGACGCGAACGTCAGGTGCCGGTGAACACCAGGGACGCGTTGTGGCCGCCGAAGCCGAAGGAGTTGACCAGCCCGGCCGTCCAGCGGCCCCTGCGCGGCGCCCCGGCCACCAGGTCGAGCTTCACCTCCGGGTCCGGAGCGTCGAGGTTGCGGATCGCCGGGATCACCCCGTCCCGCAGGGCGAGGACGGTGGCGATCGCGGCCAGCGACCCGGCCGCGCCGCACAGGTGACCGGTCATCGACTTGATCGCGGTGACCGCGGGATGCGTCCCGATCGCCTCGGCGATCGACGCGTTCTCGGTCAGGTCGCCCGCGGGGGTCGAGGTGGCGTGGGCGTTCACGTGTCCCACGTCGACAGCGTCCAGACCGGCGTCGGCCAGGGCGAGCCGCATCGCCCGCGCCTGTCCGGCCGCGTCGGCGGCGGTGATGTGGTGGGCGTCGGAGGTGACCCTGGCTCCGGCGAGGGCGGCGTGCACCCGGGCGCCGCGGGCGGCGGCGAACTCCTCGCGTTCCAGCACCACCAGCGCGGCCCCCTCGCCCAGCACGAAGCCGTCGCGCTCCACGTCGAACGGCCGCGACGCCTCCTGCGGCGCGTCGTTGCGCGTGGAGACGGCCTTGGCCTGGGCGAACCCGGCCAGGGTCAGCCGGTGCACGCACGCCTCGGCGCCGCCCGCGATCACCACGTCGGCGCGCCCGAGCCTGATCAGGTCGAGGCCCATCGCGATCGCCTCCGCGCCGGTGGCGCACGCGCTCACCGGCGTGTGGGCGCCCCCGCGCGCGCCGAGCTCGATGCTCACCACCGCCGCCGGTCCGTTGGGCATCAGCATCGGCACCGTGTAGGGCGAGAGCCTGCGCGGTCCGGACCCTTCCAGGATCTCGTTCTGGGTCAGCGTGGTCAGGACGCCGCCGACTCCCGTGCCGATCACCACGGCCAGGCGCTCGGGCTCGACGCCGGGCGCTCCCGCGTCCGCCCACGCCTCCCGCGCGGCGACCAGCGCCGCCTGCTGGCAGCGGTCGAGCCGCCGCGCCGCCACCCGGCCCAGCACCTCGGCGGGGTCCACCGGCAGCCGGCCGGCGATCCGTACGGGCAGGTCCTCGGCCCAGTCCTCCTCGATCAGGCGGATGCCGGACCGTCCCTCCAGCAGACCCGCCCAGGTGGTGGCCACGTCCCCGCCCAGCGGTGTGGTGGCGCCTAGCCCGGTGACCGACACCCGCGCCCTGATTCCGTCTCCCATCGACGACCCCCCTTGTTCTGTGATGGCCGCGCCGATTCGCCCTGCATGGCGGTGGGCGCATCGCGCCGGACAATTCCGGTCCTCACGCTGCCAAAGCGCCCCCACCGCGGGCAGGCGTGATGATCGACCAAAAAGCCGCGGAAGATTTGTCGGCGCCGCGCAGCCCGCCGCCCGGAAGAGCTGCCCGGGGGAGGGAGGGGTGGCCCGTCTTACGACGTCGATCCGGCCCGGCCCGTCCCGGTTCAGCGGGCGGCCGCCCTGGCCGGTCGCCCGGCGAGAACCGCAGCGGGGCGACGGCGCGCGTCAGCTGGTCCACGCCGTGGGCGAACCGGGCCCGCGCCCGCCGTACGGCGCGCACGTCGCGCCAGTCGGCCTCCAGCAGTTCGCCCAGGCCCGCCAGCGCGGCGGCGGTGCCGGGCCCGGGCCACGGCGGTCGTACGGATCGGCAGCACGAGCCAGGATGCGGCGAGGCCGATCATCGCGCCGACGGCGATGCAGGCCAGCCGGACGCGCAGGAGGTCTCCAGGGCTCTGGCCGAACCAGTCGTGGAGCAGCGACCTCATGAAGGTATTACGCATCGCTTAACATCATTCCCCGCTACTGAGTGACACCACGCGTTAACAGGGTCAGATTCGCGGAAGTTTATTAAGTGATACCTTAGTGTTGTGGTGGAGCAGGCAGGACCGTCGAGGAGCCAGGACCGGGCCATGGAGATCAGGCAGGGCGTCATCCGGCTGGCCCGCAGGCTGAGCGCCGAGCGTCCCGAGGACGGGCTCAGCCTCAACAAGAGCAGCGTGCTCGCGCACCTGCGGCGCAACGGTCCCATGTCGGCCGGCGCGCTGGCCGCCGCCGACCACCAGCGGCCGCAGTCGCTGACCCGCGTCTTCGCCGAACTCGAGAGAGACGGCCTGATCAGCCGCGCCCGGGACAGCCGCGACGGGCGGCAGCGCATGCTGGAACTGACCGACGAGGGGCGCAGGGCGCTCGCCCGCGACATGGCACAGCGCGACGCGTGGCTCGGCGGCGCCCTCGCCGACCTGACCGAGACCGAGCAGCAGGTGCTGCTGCTCGCCGCGCGCCTGATGAACCGCCTCGCCGACTCACCGGGCGGCCACTCGGATCGCTCGCTCCGAAATCGTTGACGGAGGCCTTCATGTCCTGGTCCGACCACGCCATCTGGTGGCACGTCTATCCCCTCGGTTTCCTCGGCGCCGAACGCGTCGCGCTGCCCCCGCATGAATCACCGCGCCACCGGCTGCCGGTGCTCGCCGGCTGGCTCGACCACCTGACACGGCTGGGTTGCAACGGCCTCGCCCTCGGACCGGTCTTCGCCGCCGAGACACACGGCTACGACACGGTCGACCACTTCCGGATCGACCCCCGCCTGGGCACCGAGGACGACCTCACCGAGCTGATCGGGCGAGCCGCCGACCGCGGGGTGCGGGTGCTGCTGGACGGCGTCTTCAACCACGTGGGCCGGTCCTTCGGCCCGTTCGCCGACGTACGGCGCGCGGGCGCGGCCTCGCCGTACGCGGACTGGTTCGTGCCCGAGGGCGACGACTTCCGCACCTTCGAAGGGCACCGTCACCTGGTCGCCCTCAACCACGCCAATCCCGCCGTGGCCGACTACGTGGTCTCCGTCCTGGAGTACTGGCTGGAGCGCGGCGTGGCCGGCTGGCGTCTCGACGCCGCCTACGCCGTGCCGCGGTCCTTCTGGCGCGCGGTCACCGACCGGGTCCGGGCCCGGTATCCCCAGGCGTGGTTCAGCGGGGAGGTCATCCACGGGGACTACGCCGCCTACGTCACCGAGGGCGGGCTGGACTCGGTCACCCAGTACGAACTGTGGAAGGCGATCTGGAGCTCGCTGAACGACACCAACCCCCATGAGCTGGCGTGGGCGCTCAAGCGCCACAACGCCATGCTCGACACCTTCGTCCCGCAGACGTTCGTCGGCAACCACGACGTCACCCGGATCGCGAGCCGGTTGCGTGACCCCCGGCATCTGCCGCACGCCCTCACGGTGCTGTTCACCGTAGGCGGGATCCCGTCCGTCTACGCGGGTGACGAGCGCGCCATGCGGGGGGTGAAGGAGGAACGCGAAGGCGGTGACGACGCCATCCGTCCCGCCTTCCCGGCCGACCCGGCCGGCCTCGGCTCCGAGCAGCTGGCCGTGGAGCGGCTCCACCAGACGCTGGTGGGCCTGCGCCGGCGCCATCCCTGGCTGGTGCGGGCGCAGACCCACCTTCACACCCTGAACAACGCCGTGCTCACCTACACCCTCACCGGCCCCGAGGGCGGCGCCGTCGCGGTCGGGCTCAACTTCGGCGCGGCACCCGCGGCGGCCGCGGTGCCGGCAGGACCGTGGAGCCACGCGGCGGGAGAGGGCGACGTCGACCCCGGGTCCGGCGCCGTGTCCCTGCCCGCGTTCGGCCGGCTTGTCGCCACGGCCCCGCGGCTCTCGTGAGGAGCGAGAGCGGTCCGGCGAAAGGCCGCGCCTGGCGCCCGCCGCCGTCGCCCACGAGCCGGTGAGTCCGGGAGAGGACAGCCGGGTGGTTCAGGGCCCGGCGGGGGAGACGAAACCCGACTCGTAGGCGGCGACCACCGCCTGCGTGCGGTCGCGGGCCCCGAGCTTGGACAGGACGTTCCCCACGTGGGTCTTCACGGTCTCCACGCCGACGACGAGCTCGGCGGCGATCTCCGCGTTCGACAGGCCGCGCGCCATCAGCCGCAGCACGTCCCCCTCACGCGCGGTCAGCCTCTCGATTCCGGGCGCCGGGCGCGCGGCGCCGCGGGTTGCGACCAGTGACCGGATGGCGGCGGGGAACAGCAGCGACTCGCCCGCCGCGACGACCCTGATCGCCTGGACGAGCTCGTCCGCACTCGCCCGCTTGAGCAGGAACCCGCCGGCCCCCGCCCGCAGCGCCTCGTAGACGTAGTCGTCGTTCTCGAACGTCGTCACCACCAGGACCTTCGGCGCGTTCTGCGCGGCCACCAGCGCCCTCGTCGCCTGGATGCCGTCCACGGCCGGCATCCGCACGTCCATGAGCACGACGTCGGGCCGCAGCCGACGGGCCAGTGACACGGCCGACGCGCCGTCGGCCGCCTCGCCCACGACGACGAGGCCGGGCTCCGACTCGATCACGATCCGCAGGCCGATGCGGATCAGGTCCTCGTCGTCGGCCAGCAGGACTCCGATGGTCGAATTCATGCGCCCACCCGCCGCTCGCCGATGCCTTCGTCCCCACCCGAACCCTCGCCGGTGCTCCGGGCTGGTGGGACCGGGGGATCCTCCCACGATCGGCCGGTGCCTGCGCCGGGAAGCGGGATGCGGACATCCAGTCGCCACGTCCCGTCACTGCCGCCCGCCTCCATCCGGCCTCCCAGCAGTGTCACCCGCTCCCGGATGCCGTCCAGGCCGTGCCCGGCCCTGCCGGTCACACCGCCGGTGCGGACGGCGTTGCGGACGCGGACCTCCAGGACGTGGTCACGCACGCGGACGTCCATCTCGATCGGGCCCGCGCCGTGCCGGATCGCGTTGGTCAACGCCTCCTGCACCAGGCCGTAGGCCTCCCGGGAGATCACGGGAGGCACGGCCGACAGGTCGCCCAGCCGCCGGACGACCGGCCTGTCGCCGGTGTCGCCGGTGCCGGCGGTGTCGAGCAGCGCGGGAAGGTCGCCGAGAGACGGCTCCGGCGAGGTCCGCCCGCCGCCCTCCCGCAGCACCCCGATGACGTGGTCGAGCTCGTCCAGCGCGCCCCGCGCGGAGGACTCGATCGCCTCCAGCGCGGCACGGGCCACGGCGGGGTCACGGTCGAGCACTCGCCGCGCGGCGGCGGCCTGGACGGTGACCACGCTGAGCGCATGGCCCACCGAGTCGTGCAGCTCCCTGGCGAGCCGGTTGCGCAGAGCCAGCCGGCGGGCGGCCTGCTGCGCCAGGGCGAGCCGGTCGGCCGCGGACGGCCCCAGGAACACGGGGGCCAGGCGGGCGAGCAGCGCTCCGGCGCCGACGGCGAGGAAGAGCAGGCAGACGAGGACGGCCAGCCCCGCGGGCGGACCCCACATCGTCGCCCAGCCGCCGCCGATCCCGCGGTCCACCAGCCCGAGGCGATCACCGGCCAGCGGGAGGGCCGCCAGCCAGACCGCGAACGGCACCATGGCCAGGGTCACCCCGCTCATCAGGCCGCCGATCCCCAGGTGCAGGGTGAACCACGCCGCGGTCCGGCGGCGTTCGGACCATGTCCGCCGTACGGAGGACGGCGGGGCCTCGACGGCCACGCCCAGCAACGTGCGGGCGGCGGCGGCCTCGAAGGCCCGGACCGGCAGGAACAGCCCCGACACCGCCACCACGGGGAGCATCCCGATGAAGATCAACGGCTGTACCGACAGCAGTGGATCGCCGACGTTCGGCGTCGGGCGCCAGATCGCCGTCGCGACCTGTCCGGCCATCATGTACGGCATGAGCAGCGCCCCGCCGACGATCAGGCAGGCCCATCTGCGGTAGACGGCCCCGTCGAGGAGCGGTCCGAGGATGCGGTTCACGTTCCGATGGTCCCGCGTCCGACGCATGCCCGCCTCAGAAGGCGGGCCGCCCCCGGCCGCAGGCGCGGCAGACGCCACGCGTGCGGTAGTGGTAGCCGACGGCCGCCGTCCCCATCGCCAGCCCCCAGGTGAGGAACCAGGGATAGATGACGTCGAACACCCAAGGAGAGACGCCCTCCAGGGACGGCTTCGCGAGGCCGAGGGCGACCGCGACGCGCAGTCCCGTGCCGAGGACGCCGACCGGGACCAGCATCACGCTCCCCACGAAGGCGGCGGTCAGCGGCATCCACCGCGGCATGCGCAGCGGCGGCCGCCACGTCCGGGCGAACCCGAGCCCGAGCGCCACGCCGATCAGCGCGAGCACCCCGGTGTCGCCCAGTCCCGGGGTCCACAGGTGCACATCCCCGAACGCCCGGGGATCCGTGAGGCCGACCGTGCCTCCGAGGCCCCACTGCACCTTCAGCGCGCCGTACCCGGCCGCGAGCAGCACCGTGAGATATCCGGCGCGGACGCTCAGCCTCTGCCACGATTCCCGGGCCTGCCACGTCCCCCGGCCCCCGCCGGCGGGGGACGTGCGCACCGCGTCGTCGCGGTCTTCGAGCTGGACATCGCCGGGTCCTGCGGACCGGCCGCAGCGTGCGCAGGCGCCCCGCGCGCGGCGGCGACGCCGTACGGCGGTCACGAGGAGTGTCGTGCCGGCGGCGAGCGCGGCGGCGCGGGCGGCGGCCGCCGGCCACTCGAAGCCCAGGTCGACGACGCCGCTCTCCCCGGTGGCCGCCGCGATCGCCGCCATGATCCCGCCCACGATGTCGAAGGCGATCCCGCTCGCTCCGACGCCGGTCAGCGCGAGACCGGCCACCGCCGCGGCGGCCGTGCCGAGCCCGCCGCTGCGCGTGGGCGGAGACTCCCGGTGAAGGTCTGTCGTTCGCATGACTCCAGGCTCGCGGTCGCGACCTCGCCGGGCCTCCCCACTGGGCGGGACCCGCGTCCCCCGCGTGGGGGAAAAGTCCCTTGAGCCTCACGTGGCGTGAGCTTCTAGCGTCGGCGGCATGGAGATCATCGTTCACGACACGGCCGCCGCGATGGCCGATCTGCTGGCCGCCCCCCTTGCGGAACGGCCCGCGGCGCTCACCGGCATGCTCCGTCCGATGTGGGACGCCGTGCCCTGGATGCCCGTCGGCGACGTCGTCGGCATGCACCACAGGGGCTTCGGTTTCCGCGTCGACCGGGACGACGAGCGCTACCCGCCCGCGGTGCGGCGGATGCGCGACGCGGGGGTGTGGGAGCAGGTCCGCGACGCGCTCAGCGCCGCGTGGAAGCACCAGCGTGAGGCCGTGCCCGGCATCCGGCACCCCGAGACGCTGCAGGTCTACATCGTCCTCGGCGACCCGGACGCGGAGCACCTGGTGCGGCGCAACCACGGCTACCTCGGCATGAGCGGCAAGGGCCTGGTCTACCTCCTCGTGTGGCCGACGGAGGAGAACCTCGGCCGCCTCGGGCACTGCGCGGTCCACGAGCTCAACCACAACATCAGGCACTCGAACGTCGTCTGGGACCCCGCCGCCGTCACCCTCGGCGATCAGGTCGTCTCCGAAGGGCTCGCCGAGGCGTTCGCCCGGGAGCTGCACGGGCGGGAGGGGCTCGGGCCCTGGAGCACCTCCCTGGAGGGGCCGGCGCTGGACACCGCGTACGCCACGATCACCGGGGCCCTGGACCTGACCGGCATGCACAACTTCACCGCGTACGTGCACGGGGACGCCACCGCCGAGCTGATGGGGCAGCCGCCCGTCGGCCTGCCCGACCACGCGGGCTACCCGGTCGGGCTGCGGATCGTCGACGCCCACCTCGCCGCCTCGGGCCTGACCGCCGCCGAGAGCACGGCGTTGCCCGCAAAGGAGATCCTGGCCAACGCCGGGCTCTCCGCCGCCCGCTAGGCTCGCTCGTCGAGCCAGGGTCAACCGGGTGCAAAGGGGGAACGGAGCCACATGGGTGCCGGACAGGTGGTGCTCCTGCTCCTCGCCGCCGTGGCCGCCGGATGGGTGGACGCCGTCGTCGGCGGGGGAGGGCTGCTGCAGCTTCCCGTGCTGCTCCTGGCCGGTCTCACGCCGGTCCAGGCGCTGGCGACGAACAAGTCCGCCGCGATCTTCGGGACGGGGTCGGCCGCCGTCACCTACGCGAGGAGGACGAAGCTCGATCGGGCGGTGGCCGTACCGGCCGCGGCGCTGGCGGTCGCCTTCGCCGGCCTCGGCGCCGCCTCGGCGGCGCTGCTCGACGCGGACGTGCTGAAGCCGCTGGTGATGGTCGTGCTGCTGGGCGTGGGGACGTTCGTGACCCTGCGGCCGGGGTTCGGCCGCCTGCCCCACCCGCACCTGCGTACACGTGCGCGGGTGGTGACGGGAGTCGCGGTCGCGGGCGTCGGCATCGCCTACTACGACGGCATCGTCGGCCCGGGCACGGGCACGTTCCTGCTCATCGCGTTCACCTCGATCCTCGGGATGGACTTCGTCCACGCCTCCGCCACGGCGAAGGTCGTCAACACCGGCACCAACCTCGGGGCCCTGGTCGTCTTCGCCGCGCAGGGCCACGTGGTGTGGGCGCTCGGCCTGGCCATGGCCGCCTGCAACATCGCCGGAGCGCAGATCGGCGCGCGGATGGCGCTCAGCCGGGGAGCGGGATTCGTCCGCGTCGTCCTGCTGTGCGTGGTGGCCGCCCTGGTGGCCAAGCTCGGGTACGACCAGTTTCTCAGTCGATGAGATCGCACAGGCCGGGGCCGAGGTCGTCGTCCACCATCCGCAGCGCGGTCTCCGCCCTCGACGCGAGCGCGAGCGGGGGCACCCCCGCCACCAGATGGGAGTGCGCGATCCGGTCGAGGGCGGCGCCGACCAGCGGCGCCGTGACCCGGAGAGCGGCGGGAAGGGCGACGCCGCCGGTGGAACCGCCGTGCAGCACGATGTTGCGGCACCGATACAGCCGCCGCAGCGACACCTCCAGGTAGCCGCGCACCCGCTCCAGCACCCGCCGGCGGTCGGCGAGCAGCGCCTTCATCCGGAAGACCGACGCGACGTCGCTGCCGGTCCGCCAGGACCGCACGAGCGGAAGCCCGTCCCGGCACTCCAGCTCGGCGGCGATCAGTGTGGAACGTTCCCGATTGGACGCGCAGGCCGCCAGCTTGTCGGGGAGGGCGTCGCCGGGTACCGCACGTACGCGGTAGGAGAGCGCGGTGAGCTCGGCGCGCGGCCAGGAACAGGCGACGAGCGCCGCGGCGCGGGCGGCGGCCACCACTTTCTCCCGCTCGTCGGGGTCCCTGGCCTCCGTCAGCAGGGATTCCAGAGCCGCCCAGCCTCCCGCGATGGCGGGCGCCAGCGGCCCCGGGTTGAGCGCGGAGGCGATCTCCAGGGCCTCGTCGACCGCGCTCCTGGCCTGTTCGCCGAACCGCTGCACGTCCTGGCCGACCACGTACAACTGCCGCTCGGCGGCCAGTGAGAGCACCTGCGCGCCGCGCGGGGGCAGCAGGAGGGGAAACGACCGGTCCTCGCCTTCGATGTACGCCTCGCCCAGCGGGACGACCGACCCCGCGGCCGTGAAGCGCGCCCGCGCCTGGAGCCGCTCGACCAGGTCGGAGACGATCTCCACGGCGCGCTCGGCGTCCCTGGCCTCGACCGAGTAGCTCAGCCCGCCGACCACCTCCCGGTGCCGCTCGGCGCTCGCGTACGCCATCAGGGGCCGCGTCTGCTCGGCCGTCAGCCAGTTGGGCAGCCAGCCGGCCAGGTCCTCGTGCCGGTTGAGCGCGCGGAAGGGGACGACGACCCGCCACTGGCGCGGCGGCCGGGCCAGAAGTGCGGACGCCTCGGCGACCAGGTCCGTCGCCGACAGGTTCAGGTGGCCGGCGCGGAGCCAGCGCTGCACCCCGGCCAGGCTGTGCCCGCTGTCGAGCAGGTGCGCGGCGACGGCCCGGGCCACGCGTTCGGCCCGGGGCGGCTCCTGCGCCGCCGCGCAGGACGACCAGCGGCCGAGGTAGCCGGGCCGCCCGATGTCGATGAGGTGACGCAGCTTGCGGCGGCCGTCGCTGGCCAGCGTCAGGGTCGTGCACAGAACCTCGCGCATTTCCCGGCGGTAGGTCGCGGTGCCCAGGGCGGGATCGTCGCCGAGCAGGCGTTCCAGCGCATGGCGCTGCCAGTCCACCGCGGCCTGCGACAGCACCCGCCGATCGACCCACACCCCGGCCTCGTACAACTCCTCCAGGGCCAGGAACGAGCCGACATCCCACAGGCGGATCGGCCAGGGGGCTCCCTGACGGGTGAAGTCGAGCAGCCGGGTGGTGACGTGCCGGGAGTAGGAGGACCGGGGGTCACGACCGGCGGGGATCGCATGCATGCTGACGCAACCTCGGGGGGTGTACGGGGACATCGGGGGAAACAAAACATCGGGGAAATAAAGAGGGCGCGGCCCAGAAGACCGCGCCCTCGGGGGCGAGTGCCCCGGTGAAGCCTGTGTTCGCTTGCGCGATGCTCAGAACATACCCGGTTTCGCGTCCGTCGCACCGGGATTTCGCGCGAATCTTGACCCGTGTCGTCGTATCCCTGTCGGCATGGCTGTCAATTCGACCGTCTCTGCTCCGTTTGTGACATCAAGAAGCCGCAGTCGTGGGTTCGACCACGACCTTGAGCCCGCGCCGGGAGACGGCGGCGGCGAAGGCGTCCGCCGTGGCCGCGAGCGGGAAGCGGTCCGTGACCAGCGACGACACGTCCACCGACCCGTTCTCGACGAGGCGGATCGCCCGGGGATAGGTGAGGTTCATCCGCCGGACCAGCGCGAGCGTGAGGCCCTTGCGCCGGGCCAGTGACGCGGGGAACGAGGTGCGGTCCTCCTCGGGGATGCCGGCCAGCACGACCCGGCCACCGGGCCGGGCCGCGGTCATGGCGACGCGCACCGCGTCGTCGTCGCCCGAAACCTCGAAGGCCACGCGTACGCCGAGTCCGTCAAGCCCCTCGATCCCGGTCCACGCGGCCGGTCCCGCATCCTCGGGGGACAGGGCGTGGTCGGCGCCGAAGCGCAACGCGGCGGCGCGGCGGTGCGGCAGGGGATCGACGGCGACCACCGTCGAGGCGCCGGCGAGCCGGGCGAGCTGGACCACCAGCAGCCCGATCGGTCCGCAGCCGATGACGGCGACGGGCGCCCCGAGGCCCAGATGCCCCAGGTCCACGGAGTGGACCGCCACACCGAGAGGTTCGAGCATCGCCCCGTCGCTGTCGGACAGCGTGTCGGGCAGCGGGTGCAACAGGTCGTCCGGCCAGGTGAGGAACTCGCGCAGGCCGCCGTCGAGCGTGCCGTGGCCGGCGAAGCGGACATCCGGGCACAGGTTGCCGTATCCCGTCGCGCACACCCCGCACCGGCCGCAGGGGATGGCGGGGTCGACCGCGACCCGTGTGCCGTGCCGCGGACCTCCCTCGATCACCCCGGCGATCTCGTGCCCCACGACGAGCGGATCGTCCAGCACCGCGTCGCCGATACCGCCTTCGGAGTACCAGTGCAGGTCGGAGCCGCAGAGACCGACGGCGGTGACGCGCACCAGGCTCTCGCCGGGCCCGGGAACGGGGCGCGGTTCCTCGGACAGCCGGATGTCGCCCACCTTGTGCAGCCGGGCGGCCCTCACGTCCTGGTCCCCCGCGTCATCGCCGCTCCCCTCGGTCCGTCGTCCACCTTGATCGTAACCGGCCGGGCGGGGACGGGCACGCCGAGGGCCGGGCCCTTCGTGCCGGGCCCGGCCCTCGGAACGTTCCCACGGACGGCGCTACGACCGGGCCTGCCCGGTCATCTGCCGCGCCTGGTCGCGGGTCTGCTCGGTGACCTGCCGCGCCTGGTCGCGCGCCTCCTCACCCGTGGTCCTGGTCGCCTCCGCGGCCGTCTCGCGCACCTGCTGGACCGCCTCCCTGGCGTTCTCGCCCACACGCTGCGCGGTCTCCTGGACGGCCTGCTTCACCGGCTCGACCATCTCACCGGCCCGGTCCTTGACCTGGACGGCCGCGCGTTCCTCGGCGGAGGTCTTCGGCAGCAGGCTCGCGGCCAGCAGCCCGGCACCGAAGGCGATCATCCCCGCGGCGAACGGATTGCCCTGCGTGCTCCGCATGGCCTGCCGCGGCGCGTCGCGCACGGTCTGAGCGGCCTGCTGGGCGCCGTGCCGCACCATCTCGCCCGCCTCGGCGGCGGTGCCGCGGACCGTCTCGCCCGCCTGGGCCGCCGCGTCGCGGACGGTCTCGCCGGCGTGCGCCGCGGCGTCCCGCATCGTCCCCGCGGCCTCACCGGCCTGGTCGCGAACCGTGTGGGTGGCGTGTGCCGGCACTCCCATCACCTTCTCCTTCACCGACTGCGCCGCCTGGCGCATCCTGTCCGTACGGCGCCGCACGATGCGCGCCGGGCTCGCCCGGTCGGCGAGCCGGTCCACGTCTGCGGCGAGTTCCGCCCGCGTGACCTCGATCTCGGCCCTTATCTCCTCTGGGCTCGCGCCCATCGCACGTCCTCCTTCAGCGTCTCGATGGTCTGCTCGGGCGTGGGGTTCACCTCGCGCATGCGCTCCTTGCCCCGCGCGAACAGAACCCCGCCGATCACCGCCCACACGGCCGCGACGATGAGCGCGGCCCAGGCCAGGTCCATGACGTTGCCGAGCCCGAACACGACGGCCAGCGTGACGAGGAGCGCCACCATGTATCCGGCGAAGCCGGCCCCGCCGAGCATCCCGGCGGCCTTGCCGGCCTTGGCGGCCTCCTGCCGGATCTCGGCCTTGGCGAGCTCCACCTCCTGGCGGAACAGCGTGGACAGGTCCTCGCCGATCTCGCCGACCAGCTTGCCCAGTGAGGGCTCGGCGGGCGGGCTGGGGTAGCTCATCGCGGGCCACCCCCGTTGCCCGGCGTCCCCGGGTGGCCGTCCGCGTGGCCGTCGCGGAACTCCTCCGACGGGTAGCGCGCGCCGGTCGCGTAACCGGTCCCGGTGCCGTTGCGCGTGTCGTCACCGGCCCGATAGCCGGTGCCGGTGCCGGTGCCGGTGCCGGTGCCGTACGACGGTGAGGCGGTCACGCCGGTCCCCGGGCCGCCGGTGCCCGTGCTGCCGCTCACCGACTCTCCGACCAGGGTGTGCTGCGCGCCCGTGCCGTACGCCGTCGGCGGGCGGGTGCCGTACGGGGCGGACGAGGGCGATCCGGACCCGTATGCGGCGCCGCTTCCGTCGCCGGCGGCGGTGCCGTATGCGGTGCCGGAGTCGAACCGCCTCGCGGCGCCGTCCGTGTGAGGCTCGTCGGCCGAGGCGACGGCCTTGACGGCCCGTCCCACGAGGAAGCCCGCGACCAGGGCGCCGGCGAGGAACAGCCCGGGGCGGCGCCGCGCGAAGTCCTGTACGTCGCGCACCGCGCCCTGCAGGCCCTCGGTCTCCAGGTAGTCGGCGGCGCGGTGGCCCTGCTCCGCGACCTGCTGGACCACGCCCCGCATGGGGGAGTCGGGCTTGGCGTTGTCGCCGATGGCCTCCAGCTCGCCGGTCCACTGCCGGATCGTGTCGGCCGCGCGCCTGCTCTGGTGCCGGGCCTGCTCGTCGGTGTGCCTGCGCAGTTGGTGGAGCACGTGCCGGGTCTGCTCCCTGGCCTCGTGGGCTACCGTACGCGCCTGGTCCGCGGCGGTGACCGCCACCTCACCGGCGGCCGACCTGGCCTCGTGGGCCGTCTCCTGCGCCGCCTGACGGACCTGCTGCGCGGTGCCCTGTTGCGCGGGGCCCTGTGGCGCGGTGCCCTGCTGTCCGGCTCGCTGACGGCCGTCGCCCTGCGGCAGCTCGCTTCCACCGGCGTATGTTCGCGTCTCGGTATGGAAGTCGCTCACTGAAGCCTCCTTGGGTCGAAATCGTCCCTGGAGCGGCGAGCTACCCGTGAAGCCCGAACGGACGCACGAATTGCGCAAAAAAGTCAAAATTCCCTATTGGCTTGGTCAAATGCGCTGCGTACGGGCCTGAACGGCAGGGGCGCGCGGCGCCACCGGTCGGTGCGGAGGCCGGGACGTCCCCGGCGTGCGGTGGGGAAACGGCGGCCCCTCGTCGGCGAGATGCGGGAAAGTGGATTGGAGAGCGCTTTCCCAGAGCCTGTATCCCGGCGGCCGCCCTGTCAAGGCCGCCCTCTCGACACAGCGGGAATCCGCAGTTCATCCGGGTAAAGCGTGGCCGGAGCGGTCGGCTGCGCGAGCGCGGGGGAGGGGTGCCTCTTGACACTCTTCGCCTTCCGCGACACTCTCCTCCTTGGAGAGCGCTCTCCAAGCCGACGCCGGTGAGGAGAGCCCGTGCTCGCGTGGCCTGCGCCCGTCACCTGGGGCGACTCCCGCACAAGCGGGGGTCGTCCGCACCGCGCTGTCGCAGGACGGTGCAGTCGCGGCACCGCGCTGTCACAGGCATGAGGACCGTTCACCCCCCAGGCCGCCGCCCTCACGGGCGGGCGGCGGCATCCGAAAGAGTGAGGACACCACCCGTGCGCAGACGCAAGCCATATCTCTTCGCCGTCGCCGGAGCCCTCGTGCTCGCCGCGACGGCCTGCGGCGCCGACGACTCGTCGTCCACGGCCGGCTCCGCCGGTGGGAGCGCGGCCAAGACGATCACCTATTGGGCGTCCAACCAGGGCACCAGCCTGGAGAACGACAAGGAGGTGCTCAAGCCCGAGCTGGACAGGTTCACCAAGGAGACCGGGATCACGGTGAACGTGGAGGTCGTCCCCTGGGCCGACCTGCTCAACCGGATCCTCGCCGCGACCACGTCGGGCAAGGGGCCGGACGTCGTCAACATCGGCAACACCTGGTCGGCCTCGCTGCAGGCGACCGGGGCGTTCGTGCCGTGGGACGACGCGCTGCTCAAGACGCTCGGCGGCAAGGAGCGCTTCCTCGGCCCCAGCCTCGCCGCGACCGGCGCCCCCGGCCAGCCGCCCACCGCCGTGCCGATCTACGGCATGACGTACGGCCTCTTCTACAACAAGAAGATGTTCAAGGAGGCCGGCATCGACAAGCCGCCGGCCACCTGGGACGAGCTGATCGCGGACGGCAAGAAGCTGACCAAGGACGGCAAGTGGGGGCTCGCCGTGGAGGGCGCGAGCGTCAGCGAGAACGCCCACCACGCCTTCATCTTCGGCCAGCAGCACGGCGCGGACTTGTTCGACGCCTCAGGCAAGCCGCACTTCGACTCCGACCAGGAGGTCGCGGCCATCAAGCAGTACCTGGACCTGATGGCCGTCCACAAGATCGTCAACCCGAGCAACGCCGAGTACGCCAACGGCACCGAGGCGGTGCAGGACTTCGTCTCCGGCAAGGCCGGCATGCTGATGTGGCAGTCGATCGCCACGCAGCTCAAGCAGGCCGGCTGGAGCGAGGACGACTACGGCCTGGCCCCCATCCCGCTGCCCGACCCGTCGCAGGGCGGCAAGCAGGTCAACGCGATGGTCGCCGGCATCAACCTCGCCGTGTTCAAGACGGCCGCCAACAAGGACGGGGCGCTGAAGTTCGCCCAGTTCATGACGTCCAAGCAGACCCAGCAGAACCTCAACAAGGCGTACGGCTCGCTGCCGACCGTCACCGACGCCTACGACGACCCGGCGTTCGAGAGCGAGACGATCAAGACGTTCCAGCAGATCCTCTCCTCCACGGCCGCGCCGCTTCCGCAGGTGGCGCAGGAGAGCCAGTTCGAGACGCTCGTGGGCAACGCGATGAACCAGCTGTTCGCCGACGCCGCGAGCGGCAAGCCGGTCAGCGAGGAGGCCGTCAAGGCCAAGCTGACCGAGGCCAACCAGCAGATGGGCGGCTGAGCGGCCCCGGCAATCCGGCCCGGACAATCCGGCGCCGACAATCCGGCGCCGGGCGGAGGCTCCGCCCGGCGCCCCTACGCAGACCCTCGACATCGAGAGGAAGTCCGTGACTCCTCCGTCCCCTGAAGAGGACGGCTTCTCGCTGTCCCCGGCTGAGGCAGCCGGGGCAGGCGACGGCCAAGCCCTGACCGATGCCCCGCCGGGGCGTACAAGGACGGCATCAGGCGAGCGATTCCCCCGCCGGACCGGTCCGGCGGTCGTGTCCACCACGTCCCGGCCCGGCACCGGCCACTCGGACGGCCCCGCGCCTCGGGGCGGCCGGCGACGGGGGCTCGCGGGCCGCGTCCCGGTGCGGTTGCGCCGCGCCGCCCTGCCCTACCTGCTGATCCTTCCGGCCGTGCTGCTCGAACTGCTCGTCCACCTGGTGCCGATGCTGATCGGCATCGGGATGAGCTTCCTGAAGCTCACCCAGTTCTTCCTGCGCAACTGGTCGGCCGCGCCCTTCGCCGGGCTGGACAACTACAGCGTCGCCGTCGACTTCGACGGCGCGGTCGGCCGCTCGCTGCTGCACTCGTTCCTCGTCACCGTCGCGTTCACCCTGCTCACCGTCGGGCTGGCGTGGCTGTTCGGCATCTGCGGCGCGGTTCTCATGCAGGGCTCGTTCCGGGGCCGGGCCGTGCTGCGCGCGCTGTTCCTCGTGCCGTACGCCCTGCCGGTCTACGCCGGGGTGATCACTTGGAGCTTCCTGCTCCAGCGCGACTCCGGGCTCGTCAACCACGTGCTCGTGGAGCAGTTGCACCTGTTCGGCGAGCGGCCGTTCTGGCTGATCGGGGCCAACAGCTTCTGGTCCCTCATCGTGGTCTGCGTGTGGCGGTCGTGGCCGTTCGCCTTCCTCGTGCTGATGGCGGGGCTGCAGAACATCTCCGACGACCTGTACGAGGCGGCCGCGATCGACGGCGCGGGCTGGGGCCGGCGGCTGCGCACGGTGACGCTGCCCATGCTGCGGCCCGTCAACCAGGTGCTCGTCCTGGTGCTGTTCCTGTGGACGTTCAACGACTTCAACACGCCGTACGTGCTGTTCGGCAAGTCGGCCCCGCACGAGGCGGACCTGATCTCGATCCACATCTACCAGAGCTCGTTCGTCACCTGGAACTTCGGCTCGGGCTCGGCCATGTCGGTGCTGCTCCTGCTGTTCCTGCTGCTGGTGACCGCCGTGTATCTGGTGGCGACGTCGCGGAGGAGAAGCGATGCGTGAGCCCCGCTGGCTGCCGTGGGCGCGGTGGGCCGGCCTCGGCCTGCTCGGCCTGTTCACCCTGACCCCCCTCTACGTGATGCTGACCTCGGCGATCAAGCCGCTGCAGGACGTGCAGGGGGACTTCCACTGGATCCCCACGACGATCACGCTCCGTCCGTTCGCCGACATGTGGCGGACGGTCCCGCTGGCGCGCTACTTCGCCAACAGCCTGATCGTGGCGTCGGTGGCCGCGCTGGTGTCGGTCCTCATCGCGATCTTCGCGGCGTACGCGATCAGCCGCTTCCGCTTCCCCGGCCGCCGCGTCTTCTCGATCACCGTGCTGTCGACGCAGATGTTCCCCGGCATCCTCTTCCTGCTCCCGCTGTTCATGATCTACGTGAACCTCGGGACCGCCCTCGGGGTCGAGTTGTACGCCAGCCGCACCGGGCTGATCATCACCTATCTGACCTTCTCGCTGCCGTTCTCGATCTGGATGCTGGCCGGGTATTTCGACTCGATCCCCACGGCGCTGGACGAGGCGGCCCAGGTGGACGGCAGCGGTCCGATCGGGGCCCTGCTGCGGGTCGTCCTTCCCGCCGCCACCCCCGGTATCGTGGCCGTCGCCATCTACGCGTTCATGACCGCCTGGGGGGAGGTGCTGTTCGCCTCGGTCATGACCGACGAGTCGAGCCGCACCCTCGCCGTCGGCCTCCAGGGGTACGCCACCGAGAACGACGTCTACTGGAACCAGATCATGGCGGCCTCCCTGGTCGTCAGCGTCCCCGTGGTGGCCGGGTTCCTGCTGCTGCAGCGCTACCTCGTGCAGGGCCTCACCGCGGGCGCCGTGAAGTGAACGCTCACCATCACCACCATCGATCCAAGGAGAACCAGCGAATGGAGCCGCAGCGCGGCCACGCCCCTGATGTAACCGCTTTCACCGATTTCGTCTGGGGCGTCGCCACCTCGGCCTACCAGATCGAGGGCGCGGCCCTCGAGGACGGCAGGCTGCCCTCGATCTGGGACACCTTCTGCGAGGTGCCCGGGGCGATCGACGGCGGCGACACCGGGGAGGTGGCCTGCGACCACTACCACCGGTGGCGCGAGGACGTCGGCCTGCTCGAACGTCTCGGCGTGGACGCCTACCGCTTCTCGGTGGCCTGGCCCCGCGTGGTGCCCGACGGCAAGGGACCGGTCAACCCGCGCGGGCTCGCCTTCTACGACCGCCTCGTGGACGCCCTGCTCGACGCCGGCATCCGGCCGTTCGTGACCCTCTACCACTGGGACCTGCCGCAGGCGCTGCAGGACCGCGGCGGGTGGCCCGAGCGCGACACCGCGCAGCGCTTCGCCGACTACGCCGCCGTCGTGGCCGAGCGGCTCGGCGACCGCGTCGCCGACTGGACGACGCTCAACGAGCCGCTGTGCTGCTCCTGGCACGGGCACCTGGAGGGCTCCATGGCGCCCGGGGTGAAGGACCTGGAGGCCGCCGTCCGCACGTCCTACCACCTCCACCTCGCCCACGGCCTGGGCACGCAGGCCGTGCGGGCCGCGGCGCGGCTGACGCCGTCGATCGGGATCGTCAACAACCTCAGCCCGTGCGACCCGGCGACCGACAGCGAGGAGGACCACGCGGCCGCGCGGCGCCTCGACGGGCACGTCAACCGGTGGTGGCTCGACCCGGTCACGGGCCGCGGCTACCCCGAGGACATGCTCGCGGTGTACGGCGTCGACCTGCCGATCAAGCCGGGCGACCTGGAGACGATCGCCGCCCCGCTCGACTACCTGGGCGTCAACTACTACTTTCGGCAGGTGGTGGCGGCCGACCCCGAGGGGCCCGTGCCGTACGCGCGGCAGGTCGAGGTGCCGGGGGCGACCACCACGGCCATGGGTTGGGAGGTCGACGCGGGCGGTCTGGAGCGCCTGCTGGTGCGTCTCGCCCGGGAGTACGCCGCATCCCGTCTGTACGTCACCGAGAGCGGGTCCGCCTGGCCCGACAGGGTCGGCCCCGACGGCGCGGTCGACGACCCGGAGCGCCTGGCCTACCTGGAGGACCACATCGCGGCCTGCGGCCGGGCCATCGAACAGGGGGCGCCGGTGGCGGGCTACTTCGCGTGGTCGCTTCTGGACAACTTCGAGTGGGCCTACGGATACGACAAGCGGTTCGGCCTGGTGCACGTCGACTACGAGACCCAGACGCGGACCGTCAAGTCGAGCGGCCGCCGCTATGCCGAGATCATCCGAGCGAGCAAGCGGCTGCGGGTGGCCTGAGAGAGGGCAGCGAGGCGCCGGTGGTCCGTCACGCCGACTCGCGGACCACCAGCGTCGGCTGCACGATGACCGAAGTGACTTGGAAGTCCGGGTCCGCGACCTGCGCGAGCAGCAGGCGGGCCATCTCGGCGGCCATGTCCTCCATCGGCTGGCGCACGGTCGTCAGCGGGGGGCGGCAGGTGACGGCGGCGCTGTCGTCGAACCCGATCACCGCGACGTCCTCGGGCACCCGGCGCCCGAGGTCGCGCAGCGCGAGCAGCGCGCCCTGCGCCATGAGGTCGTTGGCGACGAACACGCCGTCGATGTCCGGGTGCTCCTTGATGAGCCGGTGCATGCCGGCCTCCCCGCTCGCGGGCATGAAGTCGCCCTCCACGGCCGGCACGTACGGGTGGCCGTGCCCGGCCATGGCCTCCTGGAATCCCGACAACCGGTCCTGGGCGGCGGGCACGTCAAAGGGGCCGCTGATGGTGGCCACCCGCCGGCAGCCGCGCGCCACCAGGTGGTCGGCGGCCAGCGCCGCGCCCGCCCGGTGGGCGAGGTCGACGTAGCTGATCGGGATCGGCCTGGCGGGCCGCGCCCACAGCACGGCGGGCAGCCCGGCGTCCACCAGCAGCTTCGGCAGCGGGTCCTCGCCGTGCGTCGAGACGACCAGGGCGCCGTCGGCGCTGCCCTGCCGGAGGAAGGACACGACGTCGTCGCGCGTCTGCGCCGAGTCCGCCAGCATCAGCACCGGATGGATGCCCCGCGGCCGCAGGTATCCCACCACGCCGCTCGCGACCCGGCCGAAGAACGGGTCGGCGAAGACGCGGGACTCGAACGGCTCGCCGCCCTGCGCGTCGCCCGCGCCCGACACGACCAGCGCGACCGCTCCCGTACGCCGGGTGACCAGGGAGCGGGCCGCCCGGTTCGGCACGTAGCCGGTCGTCGCGATGGCCCGGTGCACCGCCTCCTGGATGTCCGGCGCGACGTTGCGGATGCCGTTGATCACGCGCGAGACGGTCGCCCGGGACACTCCCGCCACGCGGGCCACGTCCTCCAGCGTGGGGGCTCCCGACGTGTGCGGGAGATCGGTGCTCATGCAGCCATTTATAGCACGAGGTGGAGAGCGCTCTCCGGTGTCAGGAGGGGTGGGCGGACGATGTGGACCGGCCCCTACGCCTCCCCGTCGACGTTGCTTCCGAGGTGGGTCTGAGCGTACGTGCGGAAGGCCGTCATGAGGGGGTCGTCGTCGCCGGCGCGGGTCGCGAGCACGACGTGGCCCGGCTCGACGCCGCGCAGGGGAACCGTGGTGAGGCCGGGACGGAGGCCGTCCGCGCGCAGGCCGGCCGAGACGATGGCCACGGCCTGCCCGGCGGCGATGAGTTCGAGCTTGTCCTCGAGGAGCTCTATCAGGGGGCCGTCCGGCGCGGGGCTCCCGTCGGGACGGGGGTCGATGCGCCAGAAGGCGTTCCAGTCCGGGTCGGGCAGCCGGGGGAGGGGTTCGTCCGCGATGTCGTCGAGCGTGACGGATCGCCGGCCGGCCAGGCGGTGGCCGCGCGGGACCAGCAGGACGCGGGGCTCGTCGTAGAGGACCGTCGCATGGAGGCGGTCGGTCCGCAGCGGCAGCCGGGTCACCGCCGCGTCCACACGATGATCGAGCAGGGCCGCACGTGCCTCGTTCCAGGCCAGCGTCAGGGTGCGTACGTCCGCGTCCGGGTGGTGGCGGCGCAGTTCCCGCACCGCCGGGGCGAGGTCCATGTTCGCGATGCACCCGATGGCGATCCGGCTGGGACGGGCCGCGGCGCGGGTCTGGGCTGCGGCCTGGGCGGCCAGGCGCAGCAGCGCCTTCGCTCGGGGCAGGCCGGGCCGCCTCGGCACGGAGGACGCGCGCCCGTCCTGGAGGCGCGGCCCCGGGCCGCGTCGGAGGAAAGGGCGCTGTCGTTCGCCGCGCGTGGCGTGCGCGTCAGCGCGGTGCGCCTCCCGCCGTCGGTGCACGGGCACGGCGACCGCGGGTTCGTACCGGACCTGATCGGCATCGCCCGCGCGACGGGCGTGTCCGCCTATGTCGGTGACGGATCCAACCGCTGGCCCGCGGTGCACCGGCTCGACGCCGCCGCGCTGTTCCGCCTGGCGCTGGAGCACGCGCCCCCGGGGGCGCGGCTTCACGCCGCCGACGACGAGGGCGTGCCGTTCCGCGACATCGCGGGAGTCGTCGGCAGGCACCTCGGAATGCCGGTGGTCGCCCTGTCTCCCGAGGAGGCGGAGGGCCACTTCGCCTGGCTCGCGCGTTTCGCGTCGCTCGACAACCCCGTCTCCAGCGAGCTGACGCGCAAGCGGCTGGGGTGGCATCCGGTGCGGCCCGCGCTAATCGCGGACCTCGAAGAGGGTCATTACTTCGCCGGCGACAGCGGACAGATCTGATCGCGGGCGCACAGAAACGGGCACAGGAACGGGCGCAGGAACGGACGGCCGGGCCGCCGGGGGGACGCCGATCCGGTCGCCGACGCGGAGCATGCGATGATCGGGTCCGCCCCTCGCCGCCGAACGGACACGGTGAACGTGCCCAGGCCCGGTGGGCCGCACGCGAACGACCGTGAGGAAGAGCGACAGGAATGCCCGACGACCTGGCACTGCGACCCGTCACCGACGCCGACCTGGACGCCTTCGACGCGGCCTTCCAGAGCGAGAGCGGCGCGAGTCCGCACCAGTGGTTCGGATTCACTCCGACTATCGCGCTGCGGGAGGCGCTGCGCACCCGCGGGCTCCTGGCCGGGGCCGACAACATGCTCGCCGTCACGGTGGACGGCGAGCTCGCCGGACGGGTCGAGTGGCTGGAGCGGCGCTGGGGCCGCCGTGACACGTCGCTGTGCTGGGAGATCGCCGTCGGCCTGCTGCCGGACTGGCGGGGCAGGGGAATCGGGACCCGGGCCCAGCGGGAACTCGTCCGCTACCTGTTCACGCACACGCGAGTGGAGCGCGTGCAGGCGACCACCGACCCGGAGAACAAGGCCGAGGTACGGTGCCTGGAGAAGATCGGGTTCCGGCTCGAAGGCGTGGTCCGGCGTGCCCAGTGGCGAGGCGGACGCTGGCACGACCAGCTCCTGTTCTCCATCCTGCGGGACGAGTTCGACCTCGCGTCCGGATGAGTCCGGAAAATCCGCTGCGAGGGCGGCGCGGCGGAAGGCACGATGAGGCATGCCCATTGACGATCTTCCTGGTGCCATCCTGCTTCCCGACGGCACCGCCGTGCGGGGCCGGGGCCTGAGACGTCCCATGCCGCCGGGCGTCCTGCCCGACCACGGCCTCTACCTGGGCAGCCGGCGGCTCAGGCTCAAGCACGACCACGGCCTCACCTGGCCCCACGAGTGGATCGACTGGCCCGACTTCCTCCTTCCCCGCGACCAGGAGGACGCGATCGGCCGCATCCGGGCGCTGCACGCGCACGCGCAGGCAGGCCGCAGGGTCGAGGTCGCCTGCGGCGGGGGAGTGGGGCGCACCGGCACCGTCATCGCGTGCCTGGCCATCCTGTCGGGTCTGCCCGCCGACCGCGCGGTCGCCTGGGCCCGGGCCGAATACCACCCGCGGGCCGTGGAGACGCCCTGGCAGCGCCGGTGGGTGCTGCGCTTTCCCGCGTCCTGACAGAGGAGCCGCGCCGCCGGGCGGGAGAGGGAGGCCGGTCGCGGACGTCCGGAATCCGTATGGTTGGGTGCCCTTGTGCTTGTGGACGTGCTGGGGCTTGCCGGGATCGGCCTGGTCGCCGGAGTGGTCAGCACGGTCGTGAGCCTGGCCTCGATCGTGTCGTACCCCGCGCTGCTGGCCTTCGGCCTGCCGCCGCTGGCCGCGAACGTCACCAACACGGTCGCGCTGCTGTTCACCGGTGTGGGGGCGGCGGCAGGATCCCGGCCCGAACTGGCGGGGCAGGGACGTCTCGTCGGCCGGCTCGGTCTCGCCGCCGCGCTGGGCGGCGCGGCCGGCGCCGGGCTGCTGCTGCTCACGCCGTCGCGGACGTTCGAGCTGGTCGCCCCGTGGCTGGTCGCAGGCGCCTCGCTGCTGCTGTTGCTGCGCCCGCCGCGCCCCGGGCAGGTGGGCCTCGGCGGGGAGAGCGGCCTGGCGCTGCGCGTGGGCGTCTTCTGCGTCGCCGTCTACACGGGCTACTTCGGCGCCGCCGGCGGAATCATGATGTTCGCCGTGCTCGCGGCGGCGCTCGACCGGCCCGCGGCGGGCGTCAACGCGGTCAAGAACGTCATGGCCGCGTTTGCCAACGCCGTCGCGGCCGTTGGGTTCGCCGTGTTCGGCCCGGTCGACTGGGCGGCGGTGGGCCCGTTGGCCGTGGGGTTCCTCGCGGGCGGCTGGATCGGACCGGCGGTCGCGCGCCGCCTGCCCGGCCAGACGCTGCGCCTCGCCGCGGCCCTCTGCGGCCTCGCGGTCGCGGTCAAGCTCGGCGTCGACGCCTACCGGGGCGGCTGAGCGGTGATCCCGGGCGCCTCGGCCGGGGCGACGGCCTCGGCGTGCCGGGCCCGCAGACGCCCCCGGATCTCCTCGGGCGTGTACGCGCGCCGCCGGCGCTCGGACCGGGCGATCACCACACCGGTCGCCGCGACACCCGCGAAGGCCGCCAGACCGAGTATCTTCCACCAGCGCATGTGCCTAGGCTACTGCCGTGGCTCATACGCGGATAAGTCTCGACAAGGCGCTCGAACTAGCCCGTACCGGTGACGTCTGGGTTTTCCGCGGACGCAGTGTGCCGGACCGCGCCATCCAGGTCACCACCAACAGCCCGGTCAACCACGTCGGCATGGCCGTCGTCATCGAGGACCTGCCGCCGCTCATGTGGCACGCCGAACTCGGCCGGTCGCTGCCCGACATGTGGTCGGGCACGCATCAGCGCGGCGTCCAGTTGCACGACATGCGTGACGCGGTCTGCGTCTGGGCGGCCAGGTATGGCCAGCGCGCCTGGCTGCGGCAGTTGGAGCCGTCCGCCACCCGGGAGATGGAGGACGCCGTCCTGCGGACGATCGCGCGACTGGACGGCACGCCGTTCCCGTCGACGGCCCGCCTGGCCGGGCGCTGGCTGCGGGGGCGGCTGCCCTCGCTCCGGCGCGGAGCACGGGACGGCGCCGGCGACGGCACGCGGGATCGCGCCGGGGACGGCACCCAGGACGGTGCCCGCGACGGCGCGGCGGCCGGTGCGCTGGACCGTGCCCTGGAGACGGCCTATTGCGCCGAGGTCGTCGCGGTGACGTACGAGGCGATGGGCCTGCTGCCCGCGGGCCGCCGCCCGAACTGGTACGACCCCGGAAGGTTCTGGAGCGGCGACAACCTCGAGCTCGGCGGGGGGCACCGGCTGGGCGGAGAGATCGCGGTCGACGTTCCCGGCGGCGAGGCGCCCTGACGCGGCATCGGGGACGCTGATGCCTACTCGCCGGTACGTGTTCGTTTCGAAGTTTTTCTCGCGGCCGTCAACCTAGCGCTACCGAGGCGCGTCAGGTGTAGGCACCGTTCGTCCAGACCCGGAGGGCAGAGCCCCATGCCTACTCCTGAGATGAGACGCGAGGATCTCGCCGGAACCACCGACCGAGAGCGGCAGGCGCGTCTCGCGCTCGACGCCATACGCCGCCAGGGTCCAGAGGCGGTGCAGGAGGAGACGCTCCGCTTGAAGTCCGAGTTGTTCCGGTTGTACGGCTGGGAGGGGTACCAGCGGGTCATCGCGAAGATGGAGAGCGACCTGGCGCGGCTCCACGAGTCGCGCTGAGAGCCGCCGCCGGGAGTCATCCGGAGGAGACGCCGGTCAGGCGCCGTACGAGCCACTCGGTCACCCGCCCCGCGAACACGATTCGGTTGGCCCGCCGCCGGATCTCGTGCCCTTCGTCCTCGAACAGCAGCAGCTCGCAGGGCACGCCCCGGGCCCGGGCCGCGCGGACGACCTGCTCGGCCTCGTACACCGGGACGTTGGTGTCCCGCGCGCCGTGCACCACGAGGAGGGGAGCGGCCAGGCGGTCGAAGGCGTGCAGGGGCGACAGGGCGTGCAGCAGGTCGCGATCGGCCTCGGGATGGCCGTACTCGCTCACGGCGGCCGCCGCGATCCACGGCTCCGTGCGCGCGTAGAAGGTGGCGAAGTCCGCCATTCCGCACACGTCCACCCCGGTGCGGAAGAGCCGTGGATATGTGACGAGGGCGGCCAGCGTGAGGTAGCCGCCGTACGACCAGCCCAGGCACGCGAGGCGAGCGGGGTCGGCGAGCCCTGCCCGCACCAGATGGGCGGCGCAGTCGGCCACGTCGTCGATGGCGCGGAAGCGCAGCGCGTGGTTGTCGGCCTCGCGGAAGGCCCGGCCGGACCCGGCGGAGCCGCGCACGTTCGGCGCGAACACCCCGATGCCGGCGGCCACCAGGCACTGGTACAGCGGGGTGAACGCCGGTCGCTCCTGGTCCTCGGGCCCGCCGTGCAGGAAGACCGCGTACGGTGCCGGGCCCAGGACGCCGGGAGGCCGGTAGAGCCATCCGCTGAGCTCAAGCCCGTCGCGGGCCGGGACGCGCACGAGCTCGGCGTCCACGGCCCCGGCGAGGCGGCCGGTTCCGGCGACCGGCAGGTAGCGGCCCGCGTCCAGGTCGCACAGCACGACGTGCGACGGCTGGGCCGGCCCCTCGACGGCGAGCACGGCCATCCGGCCGTCCATGGAGAGCCTGATCGAGGAGACCACCTCGCCGGGCGGAGCGGGGAGCGGGCGTCGCACCCACCCGGGGCCTACGCCGAGCTCCGCACCCAACCCGGCCGCCGCGCCGCCGCTTCCGCCACCGGCCGTGCCCCCGGTGCTCGCGGCGGTGCCGACATCCGCCCTGCCGATATCCGTGCCGGCGGCATCCGGGTCCCCGGTGTCCGCGTGCCCCGCGTCATCGGAACCGGCGGCGGGGCCGTTGCCCGTCTCCAGCACCTCCAGTTCCGAACGTCCGGCCGCGTTCCACGCCAGCACGAGGCGGCGGCCGTCCACGCTGAGTGCGAAGCGGTCCAGCTCGGCGTCCGGCCGCTCGGCCACCACGGCAGGAAGACCCTCCCGGCCCGCGTCGACCGGCCCGCCGACCGGCCCGTGAACCGGCCCGTGAACCGGCCCGTCGGCCAGTCCGTCGACCGGCACGGCGATCAGCGCGGCGCGGTCCCGGCCCGCGTCGGTCAGCAGGTAGGCGGTCGCGCCGTCGGGCGAGAGCACGCCGTGCTCGGACGAGCCGGGCAGGCCGGCGAGCAGCGACCGCTCCGCGACGCCGCCGGACGCGCCCGTGCCACCCCATGACGGGCCCGTGCCGCTCCCGTCCGTGGCACCCCGGGACGGGCCCGTGTCACCCGCCGGGAGGTGCCCGCCGCCCGGGGAGAGGTCCTTGACGTACATCCGCCGGACTCCGCGCGGGCCGTGCCGCAGCAGCACCCTCGCGTGGTCGCGGCTGACCGCCTCCGGATGCAGCAGCGGCCCGGCGGCGACCGTCTCCCGGCTCCCGGTGGCCGCGTCGACCAGCAGGGCCTCGGTCAGCCCGGCCGCGGAGACCTCGGCCACCAGGAGCAGGTCGCCCCGGCCGGTCCACTCGACGAACCACGCCGATCCGCCGTCGGGCGCGGCCAGCGGGCGCAGGTCGCCGCCGTCGGTCCGGACCGTCCAGACCTGCGTGTGCTCGCCGCCGCCCGGCGCCACGAGCACGGCCAGCCGATCTCCGGCCGGTGACCAGCTCACGTCGGCGACCGGCTCGGGCCCGGTGTCGACGACCCGTGCCCGGCCGCCCGGCTCCACCGGCTGGACCCAGACCCGCGGCGCGCCGTCCCTGTCGCTGACGTACGCGACGGCGCGCCGGTCCGGCGCCAGAGCCGGCGTCCGGCAGCTCCAGGTGTCGAGAAACCCGGCGCCGACGACGCCGGTGCCGGGAAGGACAGCGCCGAGGAGGTGCTCCGCCATCAGATTCCTTGCGCCTGCAGCCACATCTCCAGCAGCCCGAGCTGCCACAGCACGTTGACCCCCGTCGTGGTGCGGTGGGCCTCCCGGTTCTCCAGCAGCTCCTCGACGTACGCCTTGTCGAACAGGCCGCGGGAGCGCGCGGCGGGCGCGGTGAGCGCGTCGCGCACCAGGTCGAGGAACGGCCCGTCGATGTGCCGGATCGCGGGCACCGGGAAGTAGCCCTTCGGCCGGTCGACGACCTCGCGCGGCAGCAGCGCCCGGGAGGCCTCCTTCAGGATGCCCTTGCCGCCCTCGGCGAGCTTGAGCTCCGGCGGGCACGCCGCCGCCAGCTCGACCAGTTCGTGGTCGAGGAAGGGCGTGCGGGCCTCCAGGCCGTGGGCCATCGTCATGTTGTCCACGCGTTTGACCGGGTCGTCGGCGAGCATCAGCCGGGTCTCCAGGCGCAACACCGCGTCGAGCGCGGTCTCGGCGCCCGGCCGGGCGAGGTGGCGGCGGACGACGTCGGCGCTCACGTCCTCCCCGGCCAGACGGTCCGGTGCGACGATGCCGGCGAGGTCCTCGTGCGGCCGGTCGAAGAACTCCCGGGCGTACGTCGCGAAGGCCTCCTCGCGGGGCACGGCGGCCAGCGGGGGGAACCAGCGGTATCCGGCGAACACCTCGTCGGCGCCCTGCCCGGACTGCACGACCTTGACGTGCCTGGCCACCTCCCCCGACAGCAGGTGGAAGGCGACGCAGTCGTGGCTCACCATGGGCTCGCTCATGGCCGAGACCGCCTCCGGCAGACCGGACAGCAGGCGGGAGTCCTCGATGAGGATGCGGTGGTGGTCGGTGCCGAAGCGTTCGGCGACCAGGTCGGAGTAGCGGAACTCGTCTCCCGCGTCGCCGCCGGCCGCGTGGAACCCGATGCTGAACGTCGACAGGTCCCGCTGGCCCTCCTCGGCCAGCAGGGCCACGATGACGCTGGAGTCCAGCCCGCCCGACAGCAGCACGCCCACGGGCACGTCCGCGACCATGCGCCTGCGGACGGCGGCGCGCAGCCGGTCGAGCACGGCCTCGCGCCAGTCGTGCGCGTCCATGCCCTCGTATCGCGGCAGGCGGGTGAAGGGCGGGTCCCAGTAGACCGTGTCATGGGAGGTCCCGTCGGCCTCGACCGTGCGTACGGTCGCCGGAGGCAGCTTGCGCACCCCGGCGAGGACGGTGCGCTCGCCGGGCACCAGCGAGTGGAAGGTCATGTAGTGGTGCAGCGCGACCGGGTCGATGTCGGTGTTCACCTCGCCGCCCGCCAGCAGCGCGGGCAGGGTGGAGGCGAAGCGCAGCCGCCGCCCGTCCCCCGACACGTACATGGGCTTGATGCCGAGCCGGTCGCGGGCGAGCGTCAGCCGTCCCGTCTCCGGTTCGAAGACGGCGAAGGCGAACATCCCCGCGAAGCGGTGCACGCAGTCGGGGCCCCAGCGATGGAACGCCTTGACCAGGACCTCCGTGTCGGAGTCGGAGAAGAAGCGGTATCCCTCGGCCCGCAGCTCCTCGCGCAGCTCACGGTAGTTGTAGAGGCAGCCGTTGAAGACCGCGGCCAGGCCGAGGGAGGGGTCCGCCATCGGCTGGGCCGCCTTGTCCGACAGGTCGATGATCTTCAGGCGCCGGTGGCCGAGGGCGACCGGGCCCTGCGACCACAGGCCCGACCCGTCCGGGCCGCGGTCGTGCATCGCGTCGGTCATCCTGCCCACCGCGCCGATGTCGGCGCGCCGTCCGTCGAACCGGATCTCGCCGGTCAGTCCGCACATGTCCTACCTCCCCGCCGCCGCGAGTCGCCGGTCGCCGGATCTCGTCTCGGCGAGCAGGAGATCCACCACGTCGCTCAGGCGGCCGCCGTGCCGGAACGCCGCGCGCTGCCGGGCGGCCGATCCGCCGTCCGCCAGCGCGCGGGCGGCCAGCGACGAGACGAGCGCCCAGTCGCCGGACTCCTCCAGCTGCGGCCGGAGCCCCTCCAGCATCCGGCCGACGACCGTGCGGGCCGGCCTCGGCACGCCCTCGACGGGATCGACCAGCTCGTCGTCCAGCCCGGAGCGCGCCGCCCGCCAGGAGGCGGCCCGCACCAGCTCCGTACGCACGGACTCCTCGGCCGCGGAGGGCGGCCCGCCGGCGGTGAGGGCGTCCAGCTCCCGGCTGACGAGTGCGCGGAACAGCCCGGCGATCAGCACGATGTCGTCCACGCGCGGGCAGGCGTCGCACACCCGCAGCTCGACGGTCGGCACGTGCGCCGACGGCCGGACGTCGAAGTAGAGCATGCCGGGATCGCTGACGACCCCCGACCGGATCAGCTCGTCCACCATCGCGTCGTACTCCTCGGCCGACTCGAACCGCCCCGCCGGCCCCGCGGTCGGCCAGCGCTGCCACACCATCGACCGGAAGCTCGCGTAACCGGTGTCGGCCCCCATCCAGTACGGCGAGCTGCAGCTCAAGGCCAGCAGCGGCGGCAGCCAGGGAGCCAGCCGGTGCGTGACGGCCACCGCGAGGTCGCGGTCGTGCACCTCGGCGTGCACCTGCGTGCCGCAGATGAGCTGTTCGCGGGCGAGCGCCTGGTAGTCGTCCAGCATCTGCTCGTAGCGCGGATCGGGGGAGATCTTCATCGTCTCGGGATCGACCAGCGGGACCGTCCCGGCGGCGACGATGCCCAGGCCGAGACCGTCCGCCGCGGCGACCGCGCCGGCCCGCAGCCCGGCCAGCTCCCTGGAGAGGTCCTCCAGACGTGTGCACGGGCGGGTGTTGGCCTCCACGACCGAACGGTGCAACTCCTGCGTGAACCGGTCGGGTGGCAACTGCTGGAGGAGCAGACCGGCGCGCGGGACGAGCTGCCGGGTTCCCAGGTCCACGACGTGAAACTCCTCTTCGACGCCGACCGCCATGTCCCGTGCGAGGTCTGTCATGTAGCCGCTCCCCAGGCTGATGAGTATTTTCGTGCTCTCTGCCCTGAAAGTCGGCTTACGCACATCTCTGGTTTGGCATGGTGATGAAAGTTACAGGCACTCACCGGAGGATCCCCAGCTCACCGGAGTCGTCCCTGAGGCCGCCTTGACCGGGTCGCGGCCCCGCCGCCACGCTTCTCGGCGTTCCGAGCACGACCGTGACCGCAGGGAGCCCGATGACCGGCCGCGCAACCTCCGTCCGACGCCGCATCTGGGCGGCAGCCCTCGCCGCGGTGCTGCTCACCGCCTGGCCCGCCGCGACGCCGGCCGGCGCGGTCGACGACCCGCCCGCGCCGGTGACCGGCAGTGCGACCTACTTCGACGGTCTCGGCTCGCCGTACGGCGGCTGCGGCATGCCGCAGCCGGAGCTGGACTCGCAGGACTTCGTCGCGCTGAACGTGTACGACACGCCCGGCGACTACTCCTTCTACCCCCGGCCGCTGACCGGCGCGAACGCGTCCAAGGCCGGGCTGTGGAACAACGGCCTCAACTGCGGCCGGTATGTGAAGGTGACCGTCTCCGACTACTGCACCGGCGTCAACGACGGCGCGCCCGGCCAGCCGTTCTGCCGCAACGGCTCGTGGGTGTCCGACGCCTACAACGGGGCCACGCTGACCATGCTCGTCGCCGACAGCTGCGGCGACTCCAACGGCTGGTGCCGCGACGACCGGTATCACCTGGACCTGTCGAAGCCGTCGCTCAACAGGTTCGTCAAGAACGGGGCGCCGGTCGGGGACATGTACCCGAACCACTGGAACAACCGCCACGTGACCTGGTCGTTCGTCCCGGCGCCCGGCTACAGCGGCGACATCAGGATCGGGTTCATGAAGGGCGCGCAGGCGTGGTGGCCCGCGATCGCGGTCTCCCACCTGCCCAACGGCATCCACGGGGTGGAGTACTACGCCGACGGCGCCTGGAAGCAGGCCCAGATGAACTCCGACATGGGCCAGTCGTACATCATCGGCGGGGTCACGCAGGGCGCGACGCGGTTCCAGATCCGGGTGCGCGACGCGTCCGACGCGCTGGTGAACGGCGGCCGGGTCTACAGCTTCGCCCTGCCCTCGTCCTGCGGATCGCAGTGCGGTGCGGACTACACCGAGGCGAGCTACACCACGACGACCCCCAGCGGCTCGCCGTCGCCGTCGCCCTCCACCTCGCCCTCCGCGTCACCGTCCGCCTCGCCGTCCGCGTCTCCTTCCGCGTCGCCCAGTCCCAGTCCCAGTCCCAGCCCGTCGCCGTCGGCGAACCCCGGGACCTGCCAGGTGACCTACCAGGTGGCCAGCTCGTGGCAGGGCGGGTTCACGGCGAACGTCACGGTCAAGAACACCGGCGCCGCGACCTTGCCGGACTGGACGGTCACCTGGGACATGCCGTCCGGAGTGAGCCTCGTCAGCGGCTGGAGCGCGACCGTGACCTCCAGCGGCACCCGCTGGACGGCCAAGGCGCCCTCGTGGGCGAAGAGCCTCGCGCCCGGCGCGTCGGCGAGCTTCGGCTTCCAGGGGTCCGGCCCCTCCTCACCGGGGGCGAGCGGGTTCGCCTGCTCCTGACCCTCCCGACCTGCCTCTGACCCGTCTGGCTGTTTCCGGCCCCGGCCGGCTTGCGTGCCTCGGCGCCACGCGAGCCGGCCGCTCCGCGTCGACACTCCGTCACGAACTCTGCCGTGGGAGGAGAAAGGTCCCGCGCGGCAGGGACCAGCGGCCCTGCCCCGGACGAGGCGCAGGCGGTCGGATGGGGGCAGGAGCAGAAGGAGGAGCCATGACCCAACCCGTCATCGTCGGCACCGACGGATCGCGCGCCGCGGCCGCCGCGGTGGAATGGGCCGCCGGCGACGCGGCACGCAAAGGGCTGCCGCTGCGGATCGTCCACGCGGTGGACCGCCTGCCGTACGAGATCGCGCGCTATCCGATCCCCGTCGAGGACCAGCTCGACCGGGCCGGCCGGCGGATCCTGGAGGAGGCCGAGCAGGCCGTGCGGGAGACCCACCCGGGCGTCCGCGTGGCCACCGCCATGGTCGAGGGCGACCCGTCCCGGGTGCTGCGTCAGGAGGCAGGGAACGCGGCGGAGATCGTGATCGGCAGCCGGGGACACGGCGGGTTCGCCGGCATGCTGCTCGGATCGGTCGGCATGCACGTCGCCGGTCAGGTCGACGCCCCCGTCGTCGTGGTGCGTGCCGGGGTGTCGGCGCCTCACGGGCTGGTCGTCGTCGGCATCGACGGCTCCGACGAGGCCGGCGCCGCCCTGACCTACGCGTTCGAGGAGGCGCGGCTGCGTGAGTGCCGCCTGCTCGCCCTGTACGCCTGGCAGCTTCCGGTGCACCCCTTCGCGCCCGAGATCACCTACGACGTCGACGAGCTGCGCAAGGCGCAGGAGGACTACGTGGCGGGCGCGCTGCGGACCTACCGGGACCGGTATCCCGACGTCGCCGCCGAGATGCGGGCCGTCTGCGCGCACCCCGTCGCCGCGCTGGTCGAGGCGGGGGAGAAGGCCGACCTGCTCGTCGTGGGGTCGCGAGGGCGCGGCGCCGTGGGGGCGGCGGTGCTCGGCTCGGTGAGCCGGGCGGTCCTGCACCACGCGCACTGCACCGTCGCGGTGGTGCGGCCCCGCCGGGGCTGAGGCCGAAGCGCAGCTCTTACCCGCGGATTGAGGGTTGGCGAACGGCTGCCAGCGGGTTTTTCGGAAAAGTCTCATAAAGGACTTGAATGAGAAACTTGAAGGAGGAAATCCAGCGAGAAAAGGATCTCGTGTGACCGAGAACGACGTCATCGAATTCGTGACCGGCCTGCCGGGTGTCGTCGCCTTCACCGCCGCGGCGGACAACGGCGCCCCGCAGGCGGCATGGGGGGACACCTTCTTCTACTACGACCCGGACGACGAACCGGCCAACCGGAAGATGCCCTTCGCCACGATCGTCGTGAAGGACTACGAGGGGTTCGACACCGCCTCCGACCTGAACCGCCCCGGCGTCTTCCGGGTCAACATCGGGGTCGGCCGCGCCGTGTTCGAGGACCTGCTCGGCTATCCGCCGGCCGCGCACGCCGGCCACCACGAGGCGCTGGACTACCGCGTGCCGGACCGGATCCTGCCGCACCCGGTGTACGCGGCCCAGTCGTGGATCTGCGTGCTCAACCCCGGCGACGCCACCGCCGCGCGGGTGCGTGCTCTCCTCGCCGACGCGCACGCCCGTGCGGCCGCCCGCCACAGGACGGGCGAGCGTACGACCCGCGCGTGAACCACCCGCACCCGCCGCCGCCCGGCGGCGGGTGTTAGCGTGGCCCGGGGATGCGATCTTCGAGGAGGTCTCATGTCGGTTCTCGTCGCGTTCAGCGTCACGCCGATCGGCGCCGGTGAGGATGTCGGCGAGACGGTGGCGGAGGCGGTGCGCGTGGTCCGCGCCTCGGGGCTGCCCAACCGCACCGACGCCATGTTCACCACGGTCGAGGGTGAGACGTGGGACGAGGTGCTCGGCGTCGTCAAGGACGCGGTCGCCGCCGTGGAGGCCCGCTGCTCCCGCGTCAGCCTGGTGCTCAAGGCCGACGCCCGCGCCGGGCAGGGCAGGCTCGACGCCAAGGTGGCCACCGTGGAACGTCACCTGGCCGAAGGCGCGTCCTGATCACGGCCGGGGACGCGTGTCGCCCCCGCCGCCTTTCGGCAACCCCGTGGTCAGGTGGAGGCGGCCAGAGCCGCCTTCAGCGCCGAACGGGACAGGCGGTCGGCGGCCCGCGTCGTCTCGGGGAGCCGGTGACGCGGGGTCAGGGCCAGCACGTCGTGGCAGGCGGTCTCCAGGTCGACGCGGTGGCCGACGGACACGAAGACCGGCTTGACGCCGTCCCGGGTGCGCAGCACCCGGCCGGCCACCTGACCGTCGAGGAGCAGTTCGCTCCATGAGCCGCGCTCCCGGCCGGGCGGCTCGAAGGAGCCGACGAAGGCCGTCTTGCCGACGCCGATCGTGGGCAGGCCGGTGAGCACCCCGAGGTGGCAGGCGAGCCCGAACCGGCGCGGATGCGCCAGGCCGTAGCCGTCGCAGACGATCAGGTCGGGCGTGACCGTGAGCCGTTCCAGCGCCTCGATCAGGCTGGGTAGTTCGCGGAAGGCGAGCAGGCCGGGAACGTAGTCGAAGGCGGGCCGTCCCGGCACCGTCACCTGCTCGACCACGTCCAGGCTCGTCCCGTCGAGCACCACGACCGCGGCGGCCAGCAGGTCGTCGGCATAGGCCACGTCCACCCCCGCGACCAGGGCGGGGTCACGGGGACCTGGGCCGGTCAGGTCGAGCCGGGGCCGCAGGGCGTCCTGGATCGCCTCCGCCTCCTCGGCCGTGGCCGGAGCGGCGATGGAGCAGACCTTCATCGAAATCCCCAGTGGCGGGTTGTGGACCGGTGGAATGCGACCGCGGCGCCGGCCGGCGCGACGACGTCACCCTGAGGGTACGGAGTCGACGGCCGCTCCGGCGTCGTGGCGGGCCGCGGACCGCCTGGCCCGCAGCAGCGGGACGGCGGCGGCGAGCGCGGCGACGGTGGCGAGCGCGACGGGCGCGACGCCGCCCAGCTCGGCCAGCCGCTCCGCGGGCCCTTCCAGAAGGTCCGCCACGCCGTCGGCCACGGTGGTGAGGACGATCAGCAGAGCGCCCGTCCGCCCGAGCAGCCGGTGGGGCGTGACGGCCTGCCGGTGACTGAGCAGGGCGACGGAGGCGATCAGCGTCCCGGTCGCAGGGACGGCGGTCCCGAGGCCGTACCAGATCCACCCGGGTCCGGTGCCGGACAAGGCGAGCAGCAGGGTGAACGGCCCGCTCACGATCAGGGCCCACCCGGCCAGGCGGAAGGCGCCGAGCCTGCGATGCAGCAGCACGGCCACCAGAGCCCCGATGACGGACGGGACGTACGCCGGCGCGCTCATCAGCCACCAGGCGAACGTCCCGTCCGCCCTGCTCAGGGCGTGGAACGCGGCCTCCCACGCCCCGCCCGCCACCGCGTCGCCGATCTCGGCGAACAGGGCCGACAGCACCAGATAGAGGGCGATCGCCCGCAGCGCCGGATGCCGGACCGTGAAACGGATCCCCTCCGCCGTCTCCCGCCACAGCCCCGCCCTGGGCGGCGGCGGGCTCTCGACGGCGCGGACGCCCCGGAACAGCGCCGCCGCCGCGGCCGACGCCAGGCCGATCGCGCACAGGAACACGGGCCCCCGCCACAGGACCCCCGCCAGCGTCATCGGCACGACGACGACCTGCGGCAGCAGAGCCAGAAGCAGGACGTTCGCCGGAATCAGGCGCTCGCGCCGTACGACGGACGGCAGGTACGCGTCCCGGGCGAGTCCCGTCACCGTCGCCAGGACGCCGCTCGCCGGCATCACCGCGAGCAGAAGCGGCCAGGTGGGTGCTCCGAGAGCCCCGGCCGCCGAGACGGACGCGAGGGCCGCCGCGCCCAGCAGCGCCGACACCACCAGGACGGAACGGCGTCGCGTCCGGTCGATCAGCACTCCCAGCGGCAGCGCCAGCACGAGGACCGCGATCGGCTCCACGGTCCGGTCGACCATGACGAGGGGCTTCGACAGGAAAGTCCCGTCAGCGGTCCACAGAGCCGATTCGGCCCGCGCGAAGCAGACGCAGACGACGGCGGCGGCGACCGCGAAGAGCGCGAACCGCCGTCGTGCCGGGCTGGGGGAGGCCATCGGACGATCTTCCCCGCGACCGTCCGGTCCGCGCAAACCGGGCCCGGCGCCGCGTCAGTAGCCCCGCGCCGGATCGATGCGGCCCAGGAGCGGCTCCCCCCGCAGATAGCGGGCGACGTTCTCGCGCACCCGCTCGGCGAGGCCCTCGGTGAGGCGGGCCTGCGGGTTGGCGCTGTGCGCCGTGATCAGCGCGTTCGGCTCGGCCCACAGGCCGTGCCCGTCCGGCAGCGGCTCGGGGTCGGTGACGTCGAGGGCGGCGCCGCCGATCTCGCCGGCGCGCAGCGCGGCGAGCAGGGCGTCGGTGTCGACGAGCTCACCCCGGGCCACGTTGACCAGCCACGCGTGCGGGCCCAGGGCGCGCAGTTCGTCCCGCCCGACCATCCGATACGTCTCCGGGGTGGCGGGCGCGGCCAGGATGACGTGATCGGCCCGCGGCCAGACGGCGGCCAGGCCCGTGAACGGCACGGTCTCGGCCGCGCCCTCCACGGGCTCGCCCGAGCGGTTGACCGCGAGGACGTTCGCGCCGAGGGCGCGCAGCGCGGGGATGACCGCCCTGCCGATCCCGCCCGCGCCGACGACGGCCACCGTGCTCCCGCGCAGCGTGCCGGGCTCGTCGCGCTGCCACGTACGGCGCCGGGCGGCGGCGGGCAGCCGGTGCACCCCGGCCAGCAGCAGGGCGAGGGCGTGCTCGGCGACCTGCGGGGCGTAGGCCCCCGCCGCCGAGCACCACACGCGGGTGGAGTCGACGAGCCCCTCCCGCGTCCACCGTTCGACGCCCGCGGAGGGCAGCTGGACCCAGCGCACGCTCGGCGTCAGGTAGTCCCGCACGCCCTCCGGTCGCGAGTCGGTCCAGACCAGCGCCTCCGCCAGGCCGGGATCATCCACGACCTGGCCGCCGGCGGCGCGGACGGATTCGACGATCAGCGGCGGGTCCGCCGGGGCCACACAGACGGTGAGCACGCCCGTCCCTTCCTGGTCGCGCCAGGCGCCTCCGCGGCGCGGCTTTCCTCCCCAAGAGTATGGTCCGCCCACTTCGGCCGATCACGGGCACCGCGCATCGCGATCAGGACGGCCGGGCTCCGGCGCGCGGTCAGCCGGCCTTGTTCGGATGCAGGACCACCTTGGTCCAGCCCTCCTCCCGCGCGTCGAAGTGCGCGTACGCCTCGGGCGCGTCGTCGAGGTCCAGCTCCTGCGAGACGATCCAGGACGGCCGGGCTCCGGCCTCGTGGATGAGGGCGCACAGCTGCCGGTTGTAGTTCTTGACGTTGCACTGCCCGGTGCTCATCGTCTGGCCCTTGTACCAGAAGGTCCCGTAGTCGATGGCCATCTCGCCCCGCTTGTAGAGTTCGTTCCCGCCGCCGGGGTCGCGGGGGAGGAAGAGGCCGACGACGGCGATGTTCCCGGTGAACTTGACCGACTTGACCAGGTCGTTCAGCGTCATGTTGGGATGCTCCGCGCCTTCCGGATCGTGCGCCTGGAAGCCCACGCACTCGCAGCCCCGGTCGGCGCCGATCCCCTGGGTGAGCTCCAGGACCTGCTCGACGGGGGAGGACCGGGAGTCGTCGATCGGGATCGCGCCGATCTCCTCGGCCTTGGCCAGCCGGTCCGGATGGTGGTCGATGACCATCACGCCGCTCGCGTTCCTGAGCAGGGCCGAGTAGGCGGCCATCAGGCCGACCGGGCCCGCGCCGTAGACCACGACGGTGTCGCCCGGCTGCACGCAGGCGAGCATGGTCGCGTGCCAGCCGGTGGGCCAGACGTCGGCCAGCATGACGTAGTCGGTCTGCCTCTCCCGCGCGTCCTCCGGCAGGATGAGGCAGTTGAAGTCGCCGTACGGCACCCGCAGCAACTCGGCCTGGCCGCCGTTGTAGGGGCCCATGTCGGCGTAGCCGTACGCGGCGCCGGCGACGCCCGGTTTCGGGTTGGTGGTCAGGCAGAAGGCGGTCAGGCCCTTCTCGCAGTTGGCGCAGAAGCCGCAGGAGATGTTGAACGGCAGGCACACCATGTCGCCGACCTTGACCTGGTCGACCGCGTCCCCCACCTCGACGACCTCGCCCAGATTCTCGTGACCGAGGACCCGGCCCGGCGCGAAAGTGGTCCGGCCCTCGTACATATGCAGATCGGACCCGCAGATGTTGGAGGTGGTGACGCGGACGAGCACGTCGGTGTGCCGTTCGATCCGGGCGTCCGGAACGGTGGTGACTTTGACCTGTCGGGGGCCTTCGTAGACCACGGCTTTCATGGCTACCCTCAAACGCGATCGTTACGGCAGACGCGTGCAAAGGGGCGCGCCGCGCGCACGCTATCCACGACGGCGGCCCAGTGCCCAGACGAACCGGGCCGATGCGTTCGGACCCATGGGCCCGCGCTGTATCGGTGTGAAAGGCACGTACCCCGCCGGGTGGGGGAAAAAACGAGTTCAGCCGTGCGGCGACCGGAGGGGAAGCCGGGCGGCGAGCACGAAACCGCCCTCGGGGGTCGGCCCGGAGAAGAACCGGCCCTGCGCGAGGGAGACGCGCTCCCTGATGCCGGCCAGGCCGTACCCGCCGCCGAGGGAGGGCGCCGCCCTGACCGTCCTCCCGCCGGCGCCGTCGCGGTCCGGCGTGTCGACCACGGAGACCGCCACCTGGTCGCCGGTGACCTCGCAGGTGACGTGCACGAGGGAGGCCGGTGCGTGCTTGCGCACGTTGCTCAGCCCCTCCTGCACCAGGCGGTAGCACGCGTGCGAGACCTGTCGCGGCAGCGCCCCCGGGGGAGCGTCGAGGCGGAGGTCGACCTTGAGCCCGCTCGCCCGCGCCTCGCCGACCAGCCGGGCGATCGCCTCGGTGCCCTCGGCGAGGTCGCCGTCCTCGCGCCGGAGCACGGTGAGCAACTGCCGCAGTTCGCCGAGCGCCTGAACGCCCTTGTCCTCGATGGCCGCCATCAGCTCCCGGATCTCGCCCGGCTCGGTGGTGTCACGGGCCATGCCCGCGTTGAGCACCATGGCGGTGACCGCGTGGGTGACGGTGTCGTGCATCTCCCTGGCGATCTTGCGGCGCTCCTCGGAGGCGGCGATCTCCTCGCGTTCGCGTACACCGACGCGTAGATCCCGGATGAGCCGCCGGTAGGCGTTCACCCAGGTGCCGACCACCGCGGGCAGGTAGATGAGGGTCAGCGCGCGGACGATGTTCAGGTAGACCGAGTGGTCGGTGTGCGGGTTGCGGTAGTCGACCACGAAGTAGACCACCGTCAGGGCCAGGGCGACGTACTGCCACCGGCGCACCCGATGCTCGGCGGTCATCGAGAAGACGGCGAGGATCATCGGCACGACCTGCCCGGTGACGCAACCGCACACGGCCGAGGCGACGATCGCGGGCCAGGGGGTGCGGCGCCGCAGCAGCATGGTCGCCGCGGTGATCGCTCCTACCGTGATCTCGAGCGCGTCCGGCGCGCCGCCCCAGAGGGAGAAGCTGTAACCGATGAGGGTGGTGGGGACGGTGAACGCGATGACGGCCGCAGCCAGGGCCGCGTCCACGAACCAGTCGCGATGCACGTCCCATTTGTTCCGCATTCGTCTATATTGCGACTTTTGTCTGACTCTTGTCACGCCGTCCTTCCCGTACGAGAGGCGGCGGCCGCCATAGGGGCGGGCACGGGCTTGACGCAATCAAATGAACGACCATTTAATTCCGTCATGGGCCGGATCGCGGGTGTCACCGCCGCCGAGACGCGGGAGCGGCTGCTGCGCGCGGCCGTCGACGTGTTCGCCCGGCGCGGGTACGACGGCACGCGCGTGGCCGACATCGCCGCGGCGGCCGGAGTGAGCAACGGCGCCCTGTACGCGCACTTCGGCTCGAAGGCCGAGCTGATCGTGGCCGCGCTGCGCGCCCACGGGCCGCTGCTGCTGGCCGACCTGCTGGCCGCCGACCCCGACCGGCCGGTCGCGGACCTGCTCGTCGCCGTCGGCCGCCGCCTCCCGCGCCGCCCCGACGCCCGCGGCTCCCTGATCGTCGAGGCGCTCGTCGCGGCCCGCCGCGACGAGGACGTGGCCCGTCCGATGCGCGACTACGTCGGCGAGCGGGCCGGCTGGCTCACCGGGCTCGTCAGCGCCGCCCAGGACGACGGCGAGATCGACCCGGCGCTCTCGCCCGGCGCCGTCGCCCATCTGTGTCTCCTGCTCGCGATGGGCAGCGCCGTGCTCACACCGGACCTGCACGCGGTCGGCGACGAGGAGTGGAGCGACCTGCTCACCCGCCTCGTCACCGCCATCGCCCCCACCGACCCCACTCCGCGGACGCCACCGAATAAAGGGGAGCACCAGTGAAAGTGCAGATCGATCCCGAGCGCTGCCAGGGACACGGCCGCTGCTACGACCTGTCGCCCGACCTGTTCACCGAGGACGACGAGGGCTATGGCCAGGTCGCGGGCGACGGCGTCGTGCCGCCGGGCGGCGAGCGCGCGGCGCGCGTCGCGGCCTCCAACTGCCCGGAGAAGGCGATCGTCCTGGTCGAGGAGGCCTGACATGACCGTCGACGATCGCTTCGTCCGCGACCTCCGCGAGCCGCAGGAACAGCCCATCGGCACGCGCAACGAGATCATCACCGGCCCGGTGTCCGACTGGACGACCGACTTCTCCCACCTTGAGTCCGAGTGGGCCGCCGATCCGTACCCCATCCAGGACGACCTGCGGGCGCGCTGCCCGATCGCGCACACCGAGAGGTTCGGCGGCGGCTGGCTGCCGACGCGCTACGAGGACATCGCGGCCATCGCCTACGACACCGAACGCTTCTCCTCCCGGGCGATCATCATGAGCAACTACCGGCCGCCCCGGGAGCTCGCGCCGGTGGGAGCCGTGCCGCCGATCTCCTCCGACCCGCCGTTCCACCACGACGCGCGCAAGCTGCTGCTCCCGGCGTTCACCAAGAAGGAAGTGGCCAAGCGGGAGGAGGCGACGCGGGCGTTCTGCCACTCCCTGATCGACGGGTTCGAAGGCGCGGAGATCGTCGATGCCGCCCGCGACTACGCGCAGCACATCCCGATGCGGGTCATCGCCGACATGCTGGGCTTCCCGCCCGAGGACGGGCCCAGGTTCCGGGAGTTCGTCGAGCACGCGCTCGAAGGCGTCAACCTGCCGCCGGAGCAGCGGGTCGCGAACATGGACGAGCTGTTCGACTACCTGTACGTCCAGATCCGCGACCACGTCGACCACCCGCGCGACGATCTCACGACCTACCTCGTCGACGCGGAGCTGTACGGCCGCAAGCTCGAACCCTCGCACGTCGCCGGCACGATCGCCCTGCTGCTCATCGCCGGGATCGACACGACGTGGAGCGCGATCGGCGCCTCGCTGTGGCACCTGGCGAAGACCCCGGCCGACCGGGAGCGCCTGGTCGCCGAGCCCGGACTGCTGCCGACCGCGATGGAGGAGTTCCTCCGGGCGTACGCGCCGGTCACGATGGCGCGGCTGGTCAAGGAGGACATGCACTGGCGCGGCGTCGACATGAAGGCCGACGACTGGGTCCTGCTGTCGTTCCCGGCCGCCAACCGCGATCCCGCGCAGTTCGACCGGGCCGACGAAGTGATCATCGACCGCGAGATCAACCGGCACGTGGCGTTCGGGCTCGGCATCCACCGCTGCGTCGGCTCCCATCTGGCCCGCATGGAGCTCCGGGTCGCCCTGGAGGTCTGGCTGGAGCGGATCCCCGTGTTCGGCCTCGCCGATCCCTCTGCGGTGACCTGGGCTCCCGGCCAGGTGCGGGGGCCGCGTACGCTTCCGCTCCGCGTCGGCTGACCGCCGGCGGGGCCGTCCGCCGAGGCCCGGACGGACGCGACGGCCGTCATCGGGTCCCCGGGCGGGGGCACGCGGCGCCGGCGTACGCCGCCAGGGTGAGCCGGGCGGTGCGCGCCCAGCTGTAGCGCTCCCGCACGTACGCGGCTGCCCGCAGGGCGAGCCGGTCCGCCTCCTCGGCGTCGCCGAGGAGGCGCAGCAGGGCCGCGGCCAGCTCGCCGGGATCGTCGCGTGCGCAGCGGACGGCGCCGTCGCCGACGACCTCCGGCGAGTAGCCGGGCCCGACGACCACCGGGCGGGCGAGCGCCATCGCCTCGACCGCGACCAGGCCGAACGGCTCGTACACCGACGGGAAGACGCAGACGTCGGCGGCCAGGAAGTGCGCGAACACCTCGGCGGGGGCGAGGAAGCGGTTGCCGGCGACCACGTGCCCGGAGGTCCGCGTCCGCTCGATCAGCCGGGCCACCGTCGAGGCGTCGTCGGTCTGCGGCGCCTGTGCGCCGATCAGCACGAACCGCGCGTCACCGTGCTCGGCGACGACCCGCGGCACCGCCCGGATCAGCGTGCCGATCCCCTTGTGCGGCGACGGCCGCCCGGCGAACACGACGAGCCGCCCCTGCCCGCCGGGCAGGTAGCGCCGCCGCACCTCCGCGCGGACCCGGTCGCGCTCGCCGTCGGGCAGCCCGGCCAGCCGCAGCAGTCCGGGCTCCTCGAAGCCGTGCGGCACGACGAGCATCCGGTCCGCGGGCCAGCCGCGGGCGGCGAGGTCGTCGCGCATGCGGGCGCTCGGCACGATGATCAGGCGCGCCGTCCTCGCCTGGGCCGTCTCCAGAAGGTCGAGGAGTACGGCGTACGCCGACCGGTGCCCATCCATATAGGCGTTCAGCTCGCGGGTGTGCACGTGGAACACCACCGGCAGCCGCCCCAGCACGCGGCACAGGATCCCGGCAACGCAGCCCATCCAGTCGTGCACCGCGACGACCGCCCCGGTCCGTCCCGCCTCGGCCGTGAGGATCCGGGCGGCCGCCCGCACGTTGAAGACGAGCAACCCGGCGACCCTGGCGAGCCGCCGTACGCCCGGCGGAAGGACCGGGCCCCCGCGCAGGCCGTAACCGGGGGTGGGCAGGCGGTGCAGCGTGACCTCACCCCGGCGTTCGGTCCGGGGCGCCCGGCCCCGGCGGGCCGTGGCGCCGAAGACCACGACCGGCACCCCGGCGTCGCGCAGGGCGTCCATGATCCGCTCGGCGTACCGGCCCAGCCCGCCGACGACGTCGGGCGGGACCTCCGAGCAGACGGCGTAGACGCGGACGCCGGGGGAGGCATGATCAGCGGTGGGCACGGCGCGAACCTAGTCCCTCACGCCACGCCCGGCCAAGCCCGTCCCGGGCATTGCGGCCGCGGCGGCAGCGGGACCGCTCCGCACGACGAGGACGGTCGGAGCGCGGGCCGCCCGCCGGTGACTACGGACGGAGCGGCGCCAGGTCGTCGCCCGCGCCGGAACAGGCGCGGATCACGTCGGGCGTGAGCGTCACCCCCGGCACGCCGCACAGCACCTCATGGAGGTCCTCGGAGGTCGCCAGCTCCCGGAGTGACTCCGGGAGGCCCTGCGCGGAACCTTCCATGATTCGATCGATCGCCTCGGGATGCGCCTCCAGGTGGTCGGCCAGCTCCGGCCATCGGATGCGAAGAAGCGTCCACAGCGCGAGGGTGTCGGTCGGCACCAGGCTGCCCTCCAGAACGCGTACGGCACGCAGGACGGTGTAGGTGTTGACGAACCGCTTCATCGCGCGCGGATTGCTGTGCAGCAACCGGGAGAACTTCGCGAGGGCGTGCCGGGAGACGTCCTGTACGCCGGCGTCGAGGATCCGTTCGACCGCCTGCGCGGCCACGATCTCGCGGACCCGGGGGTCGGCTTTCGCCAGCGTCTCCAGCACCTCGATCTCGTCGCCGCTCGCCGTGAGCGCCGCGCGGACCTGGTCGGCGGTGGCGGGCGGGGGCTTCTCGGCGCTCACGCCGAGCAGCCGGCCGAAGTACAGGTCCCGGCCGGCCCCGCCGAGCCTCGGCATGGGGACGCTGAGCTGGAAGAGCTTGTCCAGGAACAGGTAGCCGATGGGCCGCCCCGGCTCGGCGACGGCCGATTTGAACGTCTCGTACGCGTTCTCGTAGGCGCAGCGCAGCCAGGCGCCGTCCATCGCGACGACGAAGCTCGGGGCGTGCCAGCCTGGGGTGCGGCGCACGGGCCGCCGCCAGTGCGCGGGTACGTCGCGGACAAGCGTCTGGACGGAGTCGAGGAAGTTCACGACGTAGTCGGCGGTGCAGCGGTCGAGGTCCTCGACGAGGACGACGATGGGCCGCCCGGCGTGGCGCACGAGCCAGGCGATGTGCTCGGCGACGTCGTTCATGGGATCGGTGTGGGAGTCCTCGAAGGTGCGGGCCCGGCGCGCCGACGCCCACATCGCGTACCTGCTGAGGAGGATCCCGGCCGTCCACAACGCGCCGGCCGCTCCGACGACGGTCGTGACGGTCTTGAAGGCCGGCTCGACGCTGCGGACCGTGATGACGCCCGCCCTGAACAGCAACGCGGCGAGGAGCGCCCCGCCCACCAGCAGCAGCCCCGACAGCACCTGAGGGGCGCCGTCACGGCGGACGCGCGCAAGCAACTCACGCAGGAGGAAGAGGGGACGCCGCCAGCGAGGCCTGTGCTGGACGACCGCCTTGCGGATGGCGACGAGCAGCGCCCACCAGGGCGGTTCGATCCGCACGTGCCGCCAGGTGTCGAAGAAGGCCACGATCGAATCGCCGTGCAGTTCGCGGGCGAGCAGCTTGAGCAGGGTGCTCTTGCCCGTCCCCCACGAACCGTCGACGTGCACCAGGAACGACGCGTCGGGGGTCTCGGTCCGCGCGTGGCGAAGTTGCCTGGCGAGCACGTTGGCCAGCGCGGTCCGCTTGAGCACGTCATGGTCGGCCGGTGCGTCGCTGACCCACTGCGTGCGCTCCCGCCCGCCGGACGCGACCTCCGCGGCTCCCCGGCGCCGGCCCCTGGCAGCCCCGGCGGCTCGCTCCGGGGCGGAGCGGACGACGGCGTCGAACTCCGGCCACGTCTCGGCCAGAGCGGGAGCCGGGCTCATGTATCCGGCTCTGCCTCCCTGCCCGTCCGCCGCGACGATGATGCCGAGCACCGCGCCGAGTTCGGGGCTCCAGACGGGCGCTCCGGAGTAGCCGACCGTGAACCCCGCGCTGTCGGTGACCTCCAGTTGGACGGCGCCGCTCGGCAGGCTTCCCACCGTGCGCCCGGACACCCAGCGCCCGTCCGGGTAGCCGTCCGGAAAACCGTAGACGCTGACCTGAAGGCCGGGCGGCGCGGCGGCGGCGAACTCGACCGGCCGGACGTCCGGCGGCAGTGCGGTCTCCAGCCGGAGGACGGCGAGATCCCCCGTCGGCAGCTCCGAACCGGGTGTCGCCGGCGCCAGGAAGTGGACCTCTGCCCGCGAGGGCCCCGTGCGGAGGAACGGGAAGTCCACCAGCACGGTCTCCGGCCGTTCCTGCCTCCCGCGGATGATCACGTGCGCGCACGTCAGCACGAGATCGGCGGCGACGAGGACGCCCGCGCCCGAGACCTGCCCCGTTTCGTCGGCGATACGGGCGACGGCCTGCTCGACTGTTGCCTGCTCGGCTGGGGAAGCCGGGGGTGTGCTCATGGTCACATCGTCCTACGCGCGGACGGGACATGCCCGCCGTCCCCGTAGGAGGAGGGCCCGCCGTGGCGGACACGGCGGGCCCTCCGGTCACTTGGCCGTGTTGTCGACCTCCAGCACGAGCCGGGCGAGCTCGAGCCGGTCGAGGTTGGGCGCGTACGCCGTCGCGTTGCCGAGGACGAGTGCGCCGGAGGCGGTCGTCAGGGTGAGCGGCGTGGCCTGCGACCAGAAGTTGTCCCAGGCGTAGTCGTGCCGGAACACGCCGCGCGTCGTCGCCCCGCCCGTCTCGGTGATGTCGAGGAACCGGCTGATGACATCGGTGTTGTAGGGGTGCCCGGTGTTCCTGTCGGCGTTGGCGTAGTGGGCCACGAGGACGTACTCGCCGGGGCCGAACCCGGCGGGCCGGGTGAGGGTGAGCGTGTTGCCCGCGCCGTTGCCGACGTCGGCCACGTAGGCGCCCGCGGAGGCGTTCGAGCCGCTCGTCGCCGGGACGGTGACCACGCGGGCCGTTCCGGCGCGCTGCGCCTGCTCGGCCTCGATCCGGTAGGCGGCCGCGTCCGCCTCCCCGGCCCTGACCGTGGTGAGGCCGCGCAGCCGCAGCCCGGCCGGGCCGCCCACCTCGACCACCGAGACGCCGGCCGGGAGGTACACGCGGGCCCGGGAGGCCGCCTCACCGGGGCGCGTCGCCCGCATACCGGCGATCCGCCGCCCGTCGACGCGGACGTCGAGGTCGCCGGCTCCGGCCGCCTTGTAGGCGAAGGTCAGGTCGTAGTAGCCGTCCTCGCTCACGGCGGCGAAGAACGTGGCCCGTGCGCCGCCGCCGAGGGTGACGGCGGCGCCCCTGCCCTCGCGGGTGACGCCCGCGCCGCCGGACAGCCGGGCCTCGTCGGCCGGGTACGCCGCCCGCTCGGGGCCGGTGATCTCGGTGAGGTCGAACTTGTCCAGCGTGATGTCGCTGCCCGGCAGCAGGGTGGTGCCGTCGGCGCTGGTGCGCAGGGACAGCTCGTGGACGCCGGCGGTCAGCTCGACCTCCACGTCGGTGCGGCCGCGGTAGGTCCAGCCGAGGTCGGCCGAATACTGCACGATCTGGTCGAGCTCGCCGTCCACGAACAGCGCGTGCCTGCCGGGAACCTTGTTCGCGCCCTGGAAGACGCCCAGGCGGTAGCGGCCGTCGCGCGGCACGGTCACCGGGAACGTGACGGCGGAGTCGACCGCGTTCATGGAGCCGACGTCCCGCTTTCCGGAGGTCGCGTAGAGCTGCGGGTCCGCGGTGGTGTCCTTGTCGTACGCCCGGGCGGAGGTGAGCGTGGCCGACTCGGCCTCCACCGAGACGCTCCACGGCGCGTCGGCCGCGGGCGCGCCGCCGCTCGACGGGACGATCGTGACCCGGTGGGCGGCCATCACGTCGCCGCCCGGCAGGTCCACCCGGAGCGTGCCGTCGCGCACTGTGGTCCGGGTGGCCGCGACGACCGGCGGCTGCACGGCGTCGCCCTCGTAGCCGGTCCACGTCGTCGTGGACACGACGACGTCGACCTGCGTGCCGAAGACCGCGGGGTCGAGCCCGGAGAGGTCAAGCCGGACCGGCGCGCCGCCGCCGCCGACCAGCACGGTGCCCCGCCGTACGGAGGGGTCGACGGCCGCGACGGCCTGGACCGTGTCGGGGACGTCCGGCCGCGGCGGCGTGACCCGCACCGTCTGCCCGGTCAGGTCGGCGTACCACTTGAGCAGCCACCACGCGCCGTTGGCCTGGCGGGTGCGCACCGCGTGGTCCGAGAGGTTGCCGGCGTAGGTCCAGAACGCCATGTCGGCGTCCACCTTGGTGTCCTCGAACATCGCGATCCACTGGATCATCTGGCCGGGGACGGACATGTCACGCCGGTTGCCGTACTCGTCGATGTTGATCGGCAGCGGGCCGACGCCGAGGTCGCGCTCCATCCGCCGGTAGTCCTCGTAGTGGCCCCGGTAGGCGGCGAGGCTGTCGCGCGACAGCTCGTGCCAGGCCATGATGTCCGGCAGGCAACTCTTTCCGCCGCAGGTCTCGTCCCTGGCCCAGGTGAGGAAGTCGCGCAGGCGGCCGGGGTTGTAGCTCGCCTCGTTCGGGCCGACGACGCGGGCGCCGGGGTCGATCGACCGGATGCGCTCGACGACCGCCTTCCAGTCGCTGAAGAACCTCTGCTTCATGGTGGCCCAGTCCTGGTACCAGATCCAGTCGGGCTCGTTGAACGGCACCCAGACGAACCTGCCCTTGTCCTGCGGACGCTCCGTGACGACCTTGCGCACCATCGCGTCGACCTTGGCGAGGTAGTCGTCGATGCCGAGGTTCTCGTAGGGCCACTTGCTGTAGACGTCCTGCATGTAGACGACGATCTCCTCGCCGCCCGCCGCGAAGAAGCCGTCCGCGATCTTGAGTGCGTCGCCGTTGGGATGCTGGTCGCCGTCCGGGGCCTTCTGGGCGACCGTACGCGGCCGGGCGCCGGCGACGAGGGGGTCTCCGGGGACGCCCGGGTCGGACAGGCCGTACAGCATGCCGGTCGCGCCGCCGTGGACCGGCCCGGTGCGCTGCGCGAAGTCGACCGCGACGACGTCGGCGGCGGCGGTGTCCGCGCCGGCCGGCCCGGCGACGGGCCCGGCGGTCAGGGTCGCCGCTGCGAGGGCCGCGGTCACGGCCGTCGAGCCGGCACGCCGGGATGACCTTTGTCGGTGCATGGGTGTCCTCTCCTGTTACCGGGACGCGCGAGCGCTCCGGAGGGGGGTGGTACGGCGAGCGCTCACTTGACGGCGCCGCTGGTGATGCCGGAGATGATCTTGCGCTGGGCGACGGCGAAGACCACGACGAGCGGCAGGCTCATGAGGATGACGTAGGCGAAAATGAGGTGCCAGTTGTTCAGGTAGAGCCCCGCACTGGCGACGCGGAAGAGGTTGAGCGGCAGGGTGTCGAGGCGGCCGCCGACCACGAAGAACGCGTAGAAGACGTCGTTCCAGACGTAGAGGCAGACGAGGATCGTGGCGGTGGCCAGGACCGGCCGCAGCAGGGGCAGGACGACGTGGAAGAAGACGCGGACGGGCCCGGCGCCGTCGATCTGGGCGGCCTCCTCCAGCGACACGGGGATGGTGCGGACGAAGCCGGTGACGAAGAAGATCACGGTGGACATGTAGATGCCCATGTAGACGCCGATCATCCCGACGGCGCTGCCCGCCAGGCCGAGCTGGCGCAGCAGCAGCACGACCGTGATCACCGCAGGGGGCAGGATGATGCCGCTGATGGCGAGCGCGTACAGCACGGCGGTGAGCCGCGTGGCGCGCCGGGCGAGGATCCAGGACGCCATCGACCCGAGGATCAGGACGCCGACCACGGCGGGCACCACGACGAGGAGGCTGCCGAAGAACGCGGCGGGCACCTCGCCCTCGCTCCACACCTCGCCCAGGTTCTCCAGCAGGTGCCAGTGGGTGGGCGGGGTGAGGTCGGGGATGAGGGCCTCGCCCCGGGACTTGCCCGCGGTCGCCACGACGAGCCACAGCGGGATGCCGATGACGACCAGTGCCAGCGCGGTGGCGGCGAACGGCTGCAGGCGGGTCGGGAACGAGGTCTCCCGGCGGGCGGGGGAGTGCGACGTCACAGGATCTCCTCGCGCTTGCGCAGGATGCGGATGACGGGGAAGGCCATGAGCGACACGAGCAGGAACAACACCAGGCTCATGGTCGTGGCCTGGGCGAACAGGCCCTGCCCGAAGGTGCGGTAGATGAAGATGTTGAGGATCTCGGTCGTCCGCGCCGGACCGCCGCCGGTGGTGGCCTGCACGATGTCGAAGCCGTTCATGGAGCCGAGCAGTGCGGTGGCGACGTTGAACGTGATCGCCGGGGCGAGCAGCGGGAGGCGCAGCCGCCGGAACGCGTGCCATCGCGAGGCGCCGTCGATGCGTGACGCCTCCATGATCTCCTCGGGGATCGTCTTGAGTCCGGCCAGGTAGATGAGCATGGACAGGCCCATCCACTTCCACGCGTGGACCAGCGCGACCACCACGATGGTCCAGCGGGTGTCGCCCAGCCAGGCGTAGTCCACGTTGTGCCGGAAGAGCTGCGACAGCAGCTGGTTGAGGCTGCCCTCGGGCTTGAGGAGAGCCTGGAAGACGTAGCCGACGGCCAGGGCGGACATCAGCACCGGGATGAGGAAGAAGACCCGCAGCGTGCGGTTGACCCAGGTGTCGCGCTCGAGCAGGAGGGCCAGGCCCAGCCCGAAGAGGTTCTGGAAGACCGCCACGAGCACGGCGTAGACCACGGTGATCCGCAGCGCGGCAAACAGCGTGCCGCTGGAGGCGAGGTCGGCGAAGTTGGCGAACCCGACCGGCCTGATGGCGCTCTTGAAACCCGACCAGTCGGTGAACGCGTAGACGAAGTTGAACGCGGTCGGCAGGAAGAAGAACACCAGCAGGATCGCGAACGCCGGGGCCATGAACCACATCGGGTGGGTCCGGTCCGGCCTGCCGCGGGTGCGGCCGGCGGGACCACGCGGGGCGGGCGGCGGCGCGAGCGGCCGGTCCGGGACGGGGGTGTCCGTGGCAGTCAGCATGGCATGTCCTCAAGGGCCGGGCGCGGAGACGGGGGCGAGCCGCGGCCTCCGCGCCCTGTCGATGGGCCTGTCGATGGGCGCGAGTCGTCGGGCGTCAGAAACCGGCCGCGCCGGCGGCCTTGGCGAGCTGGGCGAACTGCTCCTGGGTGGTGGAGGCCACCTGCTCGGGCGTCATGGTGCCGGTGATCATGTCGGCGAGGTTGATGTACAGGTCGGGGTTGGCCACGGCCAGGGCCTGCATGGAGCCGACGGCCTCGCCGAGGGAGTCGTGCACCTGCCGCAGCGCCTTCGGCACCGAGGCCGGGCTCGGCACGTCGGTCTCCAGGGAGACGGTGTCGCGGTCGGCGACGAAGTCCTTGTAGCCCGGGCCCATCCAGAACGACAGGAGCTGGCGCGCGGCGGCCTCGCGCTTGGCGTCGCCGGTCTTGAAAGCCACGAGAGCGTTGGACTGGTCGGGGATGAAGGTGCCGACGTTGCCGCTGGGGGAGATCGGGAAGAAGCCGATCCTCTTGTCGAGGGTGGCGGTGTCGGCGGTCGCCTGGAGCTGCCCGAAGAAGGAGTTGACCTGGATCACCATGGCGGCCTTGCCGTCGAGCAGGGCCTTGCCCTGGTCCTCGAACGTGGCGGTCTTGATGTCCTTGTTGAACAGTCCCTCGTCGATCAGCGACTTGTACTTCTTGATCGCGTCGAGCACGACCGGGCTGGAGAACGTCTCCTGGCCCTTGTTGATCTTGTCCCAGAGCCCGTTCTTGGCGGCGTCGGCGAGCTGGACCTGGACCCACCACTGGGTGGCCCACCGGTCGCCGGCCATCTCGTAGAAGGGGGTGACGCCCTTGGCCTTGAGCCTGCGGGCCAGCTCGACCATCTCGTCGAAGTTCTTCGGGGTCTCGGTGACGCCGTTGGCCTCGAAGACCTCCTTGTTGTAGTAGACGCCCTCGACGGCCGGGCTGGTGATCAGGGCGGCGTACCGCGTGCCGTTCAGGATCCCGGTGATGTCCTTGAGCTGGGGAGCGAGCTTCGACAGCCAGGGGGCCTGGTCCAGCGGCTGCAGGTTCGTCCTGGCGTTGACGGCCGTGAGCATGGACGCGGTCGGCTGCCAGAACGCCAGGTCGGGCTTGTCCCCGGTGGCGACCTTGGTCTGCACGCCCTGCTCGTACGGATCGGGAATGGTGACGATCTCGACCTTCGCGCCGGTGGCCTTGCCGAACGCGTCGACGACCTGCTTGGGGACGGCGTTGCTGTTCTGTGCGGCCCAGATCGTCAGGGTGACGCCGTCGAGCCTGGCCGTCGGCTCCGGCCAGGTGGTGGCGGCCGCGTCACCCGCCGTGCCGCCGGCGGTGTCCGCGGAGGGGTCCACAGAGGGGTCGCTGCAGGCCGCGGCGCCCGCGGCGAGTACGGCGGCGATCGCCAGGGTCTGCCATTTCTTCATGGTGTCGATCTCTCTTCTGGGGGGCGCCCGGACCGCAGGCCCGGGATTGTAGAGCAGGAGGGATTAATTGGACGATGATGATGAAGCGGGTGAAACGCGAAATATGCGGGCAGATGGGCGGTAAACCGTCTTGGCGAGAATGAGTCGGCCCTTCTGCGGGTCCCACTCCCCGCCCCAGGCGGGCAGGTGGCGGGGGTAGACGACCTCGACGTTCACCCGGCGTCCGGCGAGGTGCGGAAGGGACAGCGAGGCCGCCGACGGCTCGTCCGCGCGGCACCAGACCCCCACGTAGGTGTGGTCCGGTGTGGTCAGGCCGAGGCTGAGCCAGGGGTCGGCCCAGCCGGGAAGCCCCAGCGGCCAGACGGGGACGGCGGCGGCCAGGTCGGTGCGGATGTCCCGGTAGGCGGCGACGGCCGCCCTGACCGCCTCGCGCTGCGCGCCGCTCATGGTGGGCAGGTGGCCCGACAGGTAGAGGCGGCCCAGCATGCCGGTGCACAGGCTGTAGGCGACCTGCTCGTCGTCCATGTCCGGCTGGGGGTAGGCCCAGCTCGCGGACTGCTCCGGCAGGACGGACAGGGGAGCCGCCACCGCGATCGGGGGATACAGCAGGGGGTCCTGCTGGTCGCTGGTGGACTGGAGTTGCATCCGCGACAGCAGGGCGTAGTCCATGCGCATCGCGCCGGAGGCGCAGTTCTCCAGGATCAGGTCCGGATGGCGGTCGAGGACCGCCTCCAGCCAGGCCAGGTGAGCCCTGTTGTGCGCGAGCAGCCCCGCGCCCGGGCTCGCGGCGTCCACGTCGGTGCCCGCGCCGGGGTCGATGTTGTAGTCGAGCTTGAAGTAGCCCACGCCGAGCTGCTCCACGAGCCGGTCGACGACCTCGTCGAGGTGGGCGACGGCGGCCGGGTGGCGCAGGTCGAGGTGGTAGCGGCCGTGCTCCACGATCCTCGTGCCGCTCCGCTGCAGGAACGCCGCGGCGGGCAGCTTGTCGGCCATCGGGCTGCGCACGCCGATCACCTCCGGCTCCAGCCACAGGCCCGGGACCATGCCGCGCGTCCTGATGTGGGAGAGGACCTCCTCGATGCCCCGCGGAAACCGCGTCTGGGACGGCTGCCACTCGCCCACGCTGTCCCACCAGTCGCCGTCGTCGTCGTACCAGCCGGCGTCGATGCAGAACACCTCGGCGCCCGCCTCGGCGGCGGCGTCGATCAACGGGATCAGCTTCTCGGTCGTCGGGTCGCCCATGAGGGTGTTCATGTAGTCGTTGAACACCACGGGCAGGCGGGCCCGGTCCGGATGGGGACGCACCAGGGCGCGGCGGTGGGCGGTCAGGGCGGCCGCCGCGCTGTGCAATGCAGCGGAGGCGCCGTGTAGCCCGCCGGAGGAGACGGCCACCGACGCCGGGACCGTGGTGAACGACTCGCCGGGGGCCAGGACGGTGTGCCACTGGTGGTCGATGTCGGTGGGGCCGAGGAGAGCGACGTAAACGCCGTCCCTGCGCTCGCCGATCTCCCACCGCCACGGGCCGTTGTGCTCGACCTGCCACAGCCATGCCCGGCCGGAGGCCGGGTCGAGCAGGCCCGCCGTGGGCAGGTGCTGCCCCGTCGACCAGGCGCCCGTGCTGGTGACCGCCAGGCGTCCCCGGCCGTCCTGGCCGTGCAGCGGCAGGTTGAGGTCGGCCATCTCCTCGCGCAGCGGCCGCACGCGCCAGCGGCTCTCGCCCAGCCACTCGCTGTCGGCGCGCACGACCTCGAGCCCGCCGGCCGAGCCCGCCGGGAACCCGGCGGCGAACGAGGTCACGCCCAGCACGACGGCCTCTCCGGTGCCGCGGTTGGTGATCGTCGTCCAGGACCGTACGGCCGGCACGCCCTCGGCCGAGCGCAGGTGTGTGTGCGCCTCCAGGCCGGTCTGCTCGTCACGCAGGGTGACCCGCAGTTCGTGCCACCGCCCGTCGCGGACCTGCTCCGCCCCCACATAGGTGAAGCGGCGGCCGACGGCGGTGTCGGAGAAGCGGTGGGAGGCGCGCGCCCGTCCCTGACCGGCCGGCAGCACCTCCACGAGGGGCTGCGCGGGCGGTCGCGGTCCCGCGTCGCCCGTGCCCAGCTCGCGGATGCTCACCACACCGTCGGGTGATATGGCGATCACCACACGCAGTGCCGAGTGCCCCCACACCAGGCTGGTCTCGGTGTGCCGTGAGTTCAACTGCGTCTCCTGACGGTCGAGCCGGGTTCTCCGGAGGTCATGGCGGCGTACGGGCCGTGACGGTGGTCCTCGCGGGGGAGAACGGCGGCGGGCGGCGGGCGGACCCGGGAGCCGTTCCCCTGCACAGGTGTGACCGGTCACATCCGCACAAATGTGAGTGTGACCGGTCACACAACCAAGGAAAAGGGTCCGTTACGTTGTTGTTAACAACATCCGGCGACGGGCCCGGACAGGCCGCCGGCGCGCCTCACGGCCCGTAGCCGGTTGCGCCCCCTTCCGATCGCGCGGCTGGGCGCATCTGCTCGCGCAGGTCCAGGCCGCCGAGGGCGGGATCGACTGGCAGGTGCCGGTCGACTAGACCTCGGCTCGGGCCTATCAGCATGCGGCCGGCGCGAGGAAAACACCTCCGCCTGTGATGCCTGCGGCAAAGGGGGTACCCGGCGGGACAAAGCGGGGCGATCCGGCATTACTGAGCTTGTCCGCCCGCCTGGCGGAGGTGGTCCAGCAGGTGAATGTCTAGGGCGTTCACGCGAGGTCTCACCATGAAGATCCACCTGTCCGCCGACGGCCGTTGCCGGCCGCTGTCCTTGGTGCTCACTCCGGGACAACATGGCGACAGCCCGCAGTTCCAGGTGGTGCTGGAGAAGATCTCGGTGGCCCGGATCGGGCCCGGCCGTCCTCGGAGCCGGCCGGGCAGCGTCAGCGCGGACAAGGCGCTCTTGGACGACCGGTCCACGACGAGACGAGACATGCGTGCCCTCGACTGCCCGGCTGCGGAACGCACTTTACGTTCCCTCAGCCATTCGTTACTGTCGCCCCGTAATTGTCTGTAAATGGATGAGTTAGGCGTTCTGTGCCACGGATAATAGGGGAGCTCATGCACCGGACGGCCATCACTGCCTTGGCCATCGCAACCGCCGTGGCGACGGCGCCCCTCACCGCCACCCCGGCGAGCGCGGCCACGAAGCCGAACCTCCGCGCCTGTTACGACGGGAAGTGCACGATCACAATCACGAAGCCGGTCAGCTTCCGTGTTTCCAGCCGCTACCACTTGTCCAGAGTGCGCGTCGCCAAGGTGTACAGCCACATCTACAACAAAGACATGGTCCATGTGTCGGGGCCCGGTGTCAGCGTGACACTCGGCGAAGGCGCACGCGGCAGCCTGAACAGCCTGTCGGTGCGCGTTCTGTCGATCACAAGCCGAGGGGCGAAGGTCCGCTTCTCAGGGTGACGGCCCCAGCCCGGGAAACGTTGCGGCGCGCAGCACTGGAGGTGCCGGACGGGCTCTCGGCGCTGGTGTGGAGGTACGCCGAGGAGCCCGGCAGGGTCCCGGCCACTCTCGCCGACGTCCCGGCCCGCACCGCCGGTTCCACGGCGCACGCCAAGGAGCTCAAGAAGCACGGGTTCCGTTTCGTCGGCCCCACCACGGCCTACGCCCTGATGCAGGCCATCGGCCTCGTCAACGACCACGTGGCCGACTGCCACGTCCGAGAGGCCGTCACCGCCCAGGTCAGCGGCCTACGCCGCGTTTGACGGCTCCGAAGCGCCTATCGGGCCCTCGAAGCGGGGGCGCCCACTGCTGCCTACCGGCGAGGTGGTGCGGGCCGATCACCCCGGCCCTGCCGAGTGGGTCCACGGCATCCTGGCCCTCGACCGGAGCCGGGCCGTGTTCGCCTACGTGCAGCTGGAGACCACCGTCGTAGAGCGGACAGCGCCGATGCGACTGCCCGGGCTCGACCCCGACGCCGAGTGCGTCGTCGAGGCCATCCCCGGCGAGGTCTCCGGACCGCCCGGCCGTCATCCCGACCGGGCGTCGAGCCAGGCGGGCTCACCGGCCGCGCCCTCGCCGCCATCGGCCTGCCCGCCCCACGGTTCGCCGACATATCAGGCACCGCCTTCCTGTTTCTTTGCTCCCGGGTCTGAGCGGTGGGGCCGGGCCGGATCTGGAGGGCGGACGGGGGAGTCCCAAGCCGAGTCCGTCCTCACTCGACCAGCAGTGAATGGCGCGAAACACAGTACGGCCCAGCGTCATGGCGTCCAATACAGGGAAGCGCCGATGTGCATTCGCCGATCGCTGCGGTCAACGGGCGGGAAGGGGATGACGAACGGCAGAGCTCAGCATGAATATTTCAGCCGCAATGAATCTTTCACGCTCTTGCCGCTGTTTACCCAGCTCAAAGTGCCTGTACGTCGCGGCTGTGGTGCAGTCGTCGTTCTCGCCCAAAAATTGGCGGGACGGTAGAACTCCTGGCGTGTAAGAGTCGTCCCCCATCGGCCGCCGCCAGGTTCCCTTCACCTCAGTCTCGAGGGAGACAACGCAAATGCGGTTACCTATGCTCAACCTTCTGCGTCGCCTGGTCACCATGTCCACTGGGGGTGGCGTGATCCGGCGTCTGTCCGTCGCGGTGGCGGCCGCGCTCCTGGTCAGCCCTGTGCTGGCGTCACCCGCCTCGGCGCACGGTGCGGTCAGTGACCCGCCCGCCCGTCAGTACGGCTGCTACACCCGTTGGGCCAGTGAATGGCAGTCGCCGCGGATGGCGACAGAGGATCCGATGTGCTACAAGGCCTGGCAGGCCGACCCCTCCGCGATGTGGAACTGGAATGGGCTGCTGCGCGACGGCGTCGGCGGCAACTACCAGACCGCCGTCCCCGACGGGCAGCTGTGCAGCGGTGGCCTGACCTTCAACGGCCGGTACGCCGCGATGGACGAACCGGGTCCGTGGAAGACGGTGGACAAGCCGAACCGGTTCACCCTCAATCTGCTGGACGGATCGTCCCACGGCGCCGACTTCATCCGTGTGTACGTGACCAAGCAGGGGTTCGACCCACTGACTCAGCGGCTGAAGTGGAGCGACCTGGAACTGGTCACTGAGACGGGCAGAATGCCTACCGGCACCACGACGCCGGTGGAGGTGTACGCGCCCGGCCGCACCGGCCACCACATCGTCTTCACGCTCTGGCAGGCCAGTCACCTCGACCAGTCGTACTACTTCTGCAGTGACGTCAACTTCACCGGCGGTGGGAACCCCTCGCCGAGCCCTTCCCCCAGCCCGTCGGCGAGCCCCAGCCCATCGCCGACGCCGTCCCCCAGCCCGTCGGCGAGCCCCAGCCCGTCGCCGACGCCGTCCCCCAGCCCGTCCCCGACCGGTGACCCTTCGCTCGGCTGCTCGGCCACCTACCGAGTCGTCTCGCAATGGTCCGGCGGCTTCCAGGCGGAGGTGCGTGTGGTGGCCGGCTCCAGGGCGATCAACGGGTGGAAGGTCGACTGGACCTTCACCGGAAACGAGAACGTAAGCTCGGCGTGGAACACCACCCTGACGACGAGCGGATCCACGGTCAGCGCCCGCAACCTCGGCTACAACGGCGCGCTCGGCGCGGGAACCGGCACCACCTTCGGTTTCCTCGGCACCGGTACCAGCGGCACACCCACCCTCACCTGCACCGCATCCTGATCCATACTGGACGGTCCGCCAAGCCCGCCGCTGCTTCGGCAGCGGCGGGCGTGTGTCGGGTGGGCCCGATACGAACGACAACAGGATGCCGTCCCAGCAGACGGAGAAGGGACAACCAGATACCCGCGGCCGACCGCGTCGGTGCCCAGACATTCCGTTCGTGTCTTGAGAGTGGCTTTCAGCGTGTTGGCCTCGGCGTCGGCCGCGCGGCGCTCAGCTTGTAGGAGCAACCAGGTCGTCCAGCAGACCGGGTGCAGTGTCGCTGGCCAGCAGCTCGTTGTGCAAGACGCGGTACTGCCCCTCACTTCCTGAACGCAGGCACTCTGAGAAACCCGCGGCGTCCGCGGCTATCTGCCGCTTACGGTCGTAAACGCCTCCCACGAGAAGCCGGGGGTGGCACGAGACGGTCAGGGCCATCAGCCGGCTTGGCCAGCTCGGCACGACTTTCGCGTTGAGCGCGGCCACCGCGCCCACGATGTCCTTGGGCAGTGATACAACGCACACGTCGGCAGCCCAGACACGATCACCATCGTTGCTTCGCACCCGGAGCAAGGCGTCGAGGTCGAAGCAACGCCGCCCCGGAGGCAGTGGCCGTCCGTACCCTGGTCCGCTCCCGTCCTCCTCGTAGCCGCCGATCCCGAGGACGGGACCGCCTCGTGAAGAGTCGGCGAAGCTGATCGCGAAGCGACGCGCTAGCGATCACAGGCTTGTCGCCCTTCTGCTGTGCCGGCAACCGTTCAGGAGAGGAAGGCGATCGTCAGCTTCCGAGGAGGAGAAGGAGGAGATATCCGGCAGGGCATATCGCCCAGCCGCACCAGAACGACAAGGGTGGTAGAGCTGCCGGCGTCGCCGACTGTGTCCGTGTCGGCACTCTCATGGATACGGCGGCTCCCAGCACGCCGATTGCCAGGAAAGCGAGCGGCGTGTACACGAAGAGAACCGAAATTGTGTAGAGGCTGAACGTCAGTATGAAGAGAACGAAGGCCACGACAACGTAGGTGGCTAGAACGGCGGCCACACCGGCTAGACCCCATAGCAGTTGTCTTGCCGGTGTGCTCATGATCGGATGATCCTCCTGCCCGAGAGGATCCGCAAAACGAGCGAGAGGCGGCATGCGAGCATTCGTGTGCCCCTTGGTGGTCGGCCACGGCACGGACGGCCTGCTCAGCTTGGGCAGGCGAAAGCGGCGACATCGCCGGATCTTCTCGCGCGGTACGGCGGCGAGCGCTGATCGCTTCCCTATGAGCACAAGTCGGCATGGTCCGTTGGCCGCGGACCCGGCTCACGCGGGCGGGGGCGCGGTCGACTCGCGCACCACCAGCCGCGGCGGCGTCAGCGACACGGCCGGCTGGGGCTCCCCGGCGAGCTCGGCCAGCACCGCCGCCACCGTGGCGCGGCCCAGCCCCGCGAAGTCCATCTCCACCGTCGTGAGCGCCGGCGTCCAGTACTCCGAGCCCGGCACCCCGTCGAAGCCCACGATGCTCACGTCACCCGGCACGTCCTTGCCCGCCTCGAACAGCGCGCGGCGCACCGCCAGGGCGATGTCGTCGTTGCCGCACAGGATCGCGGTCACGCCGGGGTCGGCGGCCAGGACCCGTCCCGCCTCGTACGCCGATCGCACGTCCCAGCCCGCCGGCACCACCGGCGGAACGGCGGCTCCGGCTTCGGCCAGCGCACGGCGCCAGCCCGCCTGACGTCCGCTGTGCTCCGACTCCGAGGGGATCGCCACGTGATGGACGGTCCGGTGTCCCAGGGTCAGCAGGTGCCGCGTCGCCTCGGCCGACGCCTGCTGCTCGTCCAGGCAGATGGCGGGCCGCGCCACACCGCGCACGCCCGGCTCGATGGCGGCCGCCGCGGGCAGGGAGTCGGGCAGCGCACGCAGCACCGCGATGCCGGCCGCGTCGAACGCGATCACGATCACGCCCCCGGCGCTCGGATCGCTGACGTAGTCGGCGGCGTTGCGCACGTCGCCGTCGCGGTCCGACTCGACCACCCGCACCCCGACGGCCAGGCCCTCGACCCGGGCCGCCTCCTCGATGCCCTGCAGCGTCGAGGCGTATCCGTACAGCATGGTGTCGGAGGTGACCACCGTGACGCCTCGCGCGCGCCCCGTCCCCAGCGCCCGGGCCACCCTGTTGGGCCGATACTGCAGCCGTTCGATGACCTCCATGACGGTCCGCCGCGTCTCGGCGCTCACCTTGGGCGAGGCGTTGAGCACCCGGGACACCGTCTGCCTGGACACGCCCGCCGCCGCCGCGACGTCCCGGATGCTCGGCACCGTCTCCCGGCCGGGACGCGGTGAGGGCACCTCAACAGGGGTTTCGTTCACGCCTCCATCGTGATCGGTCTGCCGAGCCGGGGTCAAAACCGGCCTACCCGCTCCGGAGGGCCGGCTCAGGACGGGGGCGTCTCGCCGCCTACGCAGGCGGCCCGCTGCGAGATCGGGCTCATCGTGCGGTACGGCATGCCTCCGCGCTCACGTGCGTGACGACGACGTGGGGACGGCGGCCGCGCCGGCACGCCGCACCGACGAGAAGCTCTCCGAGAGAAGACCCCCGAGGCTCGCACCGCGGAGCCAATCAAGGGCCTCGGCTGCGACCTCGACGAGGGCGGGCGGCCGCCCGGTCGATCCATGCCGGCGTGAGGCGGCACGCCACCGTACGTGCACCTCAGTGGGATCGGTGACGAGGGCCTGGAGGACCGGGCAGCGCCAGGCGCGCGAAGACGCGTGATTCCCCTTCGATTCTCACTGCTTCCGCCAACGTCCACTCGTGTAGTACGCGTCAAGTCGCCTCTCGATTTCGGCTTCCAGCCTGTTGATCTGCGCATCCAACTTCTAGCGGGTCGGCTCGCGGAACTGTGGCGGGACATACCAGGGCATCGCCTGTGGGGCTACCTGCTCCATGCCCTGTAGTACCTCCCCAGGACTCGTGAGGCCGAAGGGGTCCCAGCGATCCATGTCATCCATGAACTCCCTCGGCCTCCAGGGCGCTCGCTCCGGGGGTACGGTGACACGGCGGATAGGCCGGCCGCTCAAGGCGGCGATCGCCTCCTCGGCGGTAGGAGCAGGTGCCGTCCTGCGCCGCGCCGGGGCTACCTGCTGCATGGGCGGCGGGGCCACCTGCTGCACGGATGGCGGCGCGAACTGCTGCCGATGCACGGGTGGGGCCGCCTGCTCGACGTCCGCGACGTTCCGGGCAGGGGCACGCTGTTCCTCGACGTTGCGCGCCACGTCCGCGGCGGGCTCATCGTCCTCGCCGCGCAGGGTCGCGATGCCCGGGTTCTCGTGGGCGAAGTCGCGGTCCCGGTTCCACTGGTCGTTGTGATCCTTGTTCGACCGGTCGTCCTGGTCGGCGAACCAGGAGTTGTTGTTGAACCAGCCGTTGTTCCACCACACATCATCACGCTGGGTCTTGTCCTGGGAGCCGATGGCGGTGTCTTTGGAGGCAATGCCGAAGGCGGAGGCGTCGTCCTTGTTGCGGCTCAAGGCGTCCTGGTTCCACCAGTTCTGGTTGTCCCACCATTGGTGGTTTTTGTTCTGCCAGTTGTTCCGGTCGTCGTTCGACCAGTCGTTGCTGGTGTTGTCCCGCTCGTCGGCGCTGGCGGCGGTGACACACAAAGCGAGAGCGCCACCGCTGATCGCGGTTGCGAGCGCCAGCCCAGTGACGAGCCCTTTGAGCACGGGCATTGCGTGTACTCCTTGATAAAATCTGATTTCAGTGGAGATTTCCTCGTATAGCCGAAGAAAGGCTTTTAGTGCCCTTCCTTGTGCTTCTTGATTTCCCGATGGATCTCGCGATAAACAGGGAGTTGATGCTCTTAATCCATAATTTCCACTTTTTGGACCATGGTGTGCAATCAATCCGACATTTGTAGTGATATGTCCGATAAGGGTGGGCGGTCGGCAAGTGATGCAGTCCGTCCGGGTGCTCCTGTACGCGTGCTGAACCAGCCCCGGCTACCGGGGTGGCCCCCTAGGCTGGAATGGCCTCCGCTTCGTCGTGCGGCGAGTTACGGGGCGGTGCGCGACAACGTCTCCACGATCTTCGCCAAGCTGCAGGTCGCCGACCGCGCCGAGGCCATCATCCGGGCCCGTGACGCCGGGCTCGGCCGAGGTCACGGCGCCCGGCGGGCCTGACGGCGGCCGCGAACGCCTGTAGTCTCGGCGCGTGCGCCACGAGTCACCGGACGGCGGTGCGGGCCTGCGCCGGCACCTGCCGGACGGCGGGACCCGGCCCGGCCATCGGCTGCGGTTCGGCTCCGGCGCGGCGGGCATCGAGCGGCTGGAGGCGTGGCTCGTCGGCGAGGGGTTCGCCACGCACCGCCACGACACGTACGCGATCGGGATGACGCTGCGGGGCGTGCAGACGTTCCGCTACCGCGGCGAGCTGCGGCACTGCCTGCCAGGGGAGTGGCACGTCCTGCATCCCGACGAGCCGCACGACGGTGTGGCGGGCACCGACGAGGGGTTCGGCTACCGGATCGTCTACCTCGACCCCTCCCTCGTCCAGGAGGCACTGGGCGGGGCGCCGCTGCCGTTCGTCGCCGACCCCGTGATCGGGCGGCGCGACGCCGACCCCGCGCTCGCCGCGTGCCTGCGGGACATCGACGAGCCGCTGGACGACGTCGAACGGCTGACGCTCACGCTGCGGGTGGTCCGCACGCTCGTGCGGCACTCCTCCGTACGGGACCCCTTCGCGGGGAGCTCCACGCGGCCGGGCGGGCGGGCTCCGCTGGCGCTGGAGGCGCTGGCCCGCGTGCGCGACCTCATCGCCGACGACCCGACGCTGCGGCACACGCTCGCGGAGTTCGAGCAGGTCTCCGGCCTGGACCGGTGGACGGTCGCGCGGCAGTTCCGCGTCGCGTTCGGCACCAGCCCGACCCGCTTCCGCACGATGCGGCAGCTCGACGTGGCCCGCCGGCTGCTTCGTGACGGCGTGCCCCTCGCCGAGGCGGCCCAGCTCGCGGGCTTCGCCGACCAGGCCCACATGTCGCGCATGTTCAAACGGGCCTACGGCCTCACGCCCGCCCGATGGACCGCCGCGCTCGCGTGACCGCCGTCCGGCCGGATGCGCCTGGGCTCGTGACGCCTGAGTCGCCGCCACGTACCGCCATGTGGGTAAGGCTCGCCGAGGTCACCAGCCTGCCGGGCCCCGGCGACCGCCACCGGTGGACGGCGGGTCAGGCCTCGGTTGTGCACCGGGCGTTCGTCCTCGACGTCCACCGGGCAGGCACTCGACAGGAGCTGACGAATGCACTCTGCATCGCACGAAGGCGCTTCTCTCAGCGTCTGGAGGGAACGGTTGCGCCACGTCTACTGGATCGGCGGCGGCAGCGGGTCCGGAAAATCCACCATCGCCCGACGCATCGCCGACCGGTACGGGATGCGCCTCTACGATACCGACGCGGTCATGCCCGACCACGCCCGCCGCATGCCCGTGGAACAAGCTCCTTACCTGAGCAGGTTCGCCGCCATGGACATGGACGAACGCTGGGTGGCCAGAAGTCCGCGCGAGATGCTCGATACCTTCCACTGGTTCCACGGCGAAGGATTCAAGCTGATCGTCGAGGACCTTCTCGCCCTCCCCACCGACCTGCCGGTGGTCGCCGAGGGATTCCGGCTGCTGCCCGGCCTCGTCCAACCCCTGCTCGCCGAAGTGCGCCATGCCGTGTGGCTGCTGCCGACTCCCCGGTTCCGCCGGGCGGTGTTCGACAGCCGTGGCGGACCGGCATGGGGATTCCTCGCCAAGACCGGTGACCCGCAGCGGGCACTGCGGAACCTGCTCCAGCGCGACGCACTGTTCACCGACCGGCTCACCGAGCAGACCCGGCATCTCGGCCTCCACGGGCTCAGGGTGGCTTCCGAGGACACCGAGGAAGATCTCGCACGGCGAGTCTCCGCGGTGTTCGGTCTTGAGTGATAGGTGGTCACGACGTGGGACTCAGCGGCCGTAGCCCTCGGCATTTCCAGCGGCCCATCGTGATGAACAACGTTCTGCTACAGGCGCGCAGCCCAACGCGCCGCCCATGTCCGCGCCATGCCGGCCGCAGGCCTCTACGAAGGCAGGACCTCGTTTGCGGTGCCCGGCCGAGCTTGGCCGTTCAGGAGAAGGTGATCTGCCCTGCGATCCGCGCACATGTTCCGCGTTGCACTGGAAGATGCGCAGGCGGGCTCCACGTTGCGTGCGGTCGCGGACGAGGGAGTGCCCCCCTACGCGACATCGCCGAGGTCATCGGCCGCCACCTGAACCTTCCCGTTGCCGCCGTGCCGCCGGCGGAGGCGCAGAACCACTTCGCCTGATTGGCCATGGTGATGGCCGCGGATCACCCGGCCTCCAGTGCGCTGACCCGAGAGCCGACCAACTGGCGCCCCACGCAACCCGGCCTGATCGACGACATCGGCAAGGGGCACTACTTCCGAGCCGACGCCACCCCCACACCACAGGAGCTGAGCGCGAGCCCGCGGCAGCGCGCCGGCAGCCCCCCCGATGTGCCCTACATTCGGCGCACTTGACCGGAAGGTCGCCTTCATCGTCGTCCGAGCCCCGAAAGTCAGGCTCCGGCCTGGAGGCGGAGGCCGGCCAGGGTCAGGTCCAGAGCGGCGAGGAACTGGTCCCGGTCGTCGTGCCCGGCGAACTCGTCGACGATCTGGTGCACGTACGGGAACTCCGTGGCGTCGAGCGAGCGCCACGTCTCGGCGAAGCGGCCGAGGTACTCGTCGCGGCCCATGTGGCCGTCGAGCAGCTCCTGCGGGATTTCCACGCCCAGGTCGGCGGCCGAACCGACGACGACGCCGATGATCGCCCAAACGGCGTGGAACCGCTGTCGTGGCGTGAGGTCGAGCCGGAGCGTCTGCCGGCCGAGCTTCTCGTACAGCCGCAATGAGTTGCTCTGCAGATCGGTGTTGCGCATGAAGTAGGCCGACAGCCATGGCCGGTCCACGATCGCGTCGAACAGCGTGACGGCCATCGCGCGCAGGTCGGCGATCGGATCGTCGCTGTCGGGCTGCTTCTCGACGGCGGCCAAGACTCCCCCGATCGCGTGGTCGGTGGCGCGGTCGAGCAATTCGTCCTTGTTCGAGACGTACCAGTAGATGGTGCCGACACCCGTGCCGAGCCGGGCGGCGAGGGCGCGGAAGGTCAGCGCCGGTCCGCCCGCCTCGTCGAGCAGGGCCACGGCCGCGGTGAGCACGGCCTCCATGGAGTGCGAAGCACGTTGACGCCCTCTCGGGGAACCTGCGACGGAGCGTGATCGCGGAGGTGTCATGGCACCCATCCAACCACAACTTGCGTCAACCTCGAACGGCGTTCTATGGTCGAACCCCGTCCCATTATCGAACGTCGTTCTTTCATTGGATCGCGTTCCACGTCGCCGTCGGGCGCGCGATGGCCGGCGGCGTTCCGAGAGGAAGCTCGTCATGACCGCAACCACCCAGTCCCCTTCATCCCGTTCATCCCGCACCTATCCCTCGCTGCGCGCGGCGTGGATTCCCCTGGCCGCGCTCTGCCTGGCCTTCTTCGTCGAGATGGTCGACAACACGCTGCTCTCGATCGCGCTGCCCACGATCGGCCGCGACCTCGGCAGCGGCACGACCGCCCTGCAGTGGGTCACCGGCGCGTACTCGCTGACGTTCGGCGGTCTCCTGCTGACAGCCGGCTCGATGGCCGATCGCCTCGGACGCCGACGCGTCCTGCTGGTCGGCCTCGCCGTGTTCGGCCTGCTGAGCCTGTGCGTCGTCGCCGTCGACTCCGCCGGGCAGCTCATCGCCCTGCGGGCCGGACTCGGAATCGCCGCCGCGGCCATGGCACCCATCACCAACTCGCTCGTCTTCAGGCTGTTCGACGACCAGGCGCTGCGAATGCGCGCCATGACCCTGATGATCGTCGTCGGCATGTCCGGGTTCATCCTCGGCCCGCTCCTCGGCGGCACCGCGCTGGCCCATGTGAGCTGGCAGTGGCTGCTGGTGATCAATGCGCCGATCGCGCTGATCGCGGGCATCGGCGTGCGACTCGGCGTCGCGGCCGACCGGCCCGAGGACCTGACCAAGGACAGGCTCGACCTGCTCGGCGCCGCGTTGAGCGTGCTCACCATCGGCCTGGCCTGCTACTCGCTGACCAGCGGCGTCGAGAACGGCTGGCTCTCCGCGATCACCATCGCCTCGGTCGTCGGCGCCATGGCCGCGGGCATCGCGTTCGTGCGGCACGAACATCGCAGCGAGGCGCCCATGCTGGACCTCAAGATCTTCTCCAGCGGTACGGCCCGCGGCGCGGCCATCGCCCAGATCGGCACGTCCATCGCGATGGCCGGCGTGATGTTCGGCCTCATCCTCCACTTCCAGTACGCCTACGGATGGAGTCCCGTGCGGGCCGGCCTGGCGAACCTGCCGCTCATCGCGACCATGATCGTCGCGACTCCGCTGTCGGAACGGCTCGCGAAGAAGTTCGGCCACCGCATCGCCTGCCTGGTCGGCGCGGCCTGCCTGGCCGGTGCGCTGGCCGGTCTCGCCTGGGGCGTCGCGCACGGGTACGCCGCCATCGCCGTGTGCATGGTCGTGATGACCATCGGGCTGCGCACCGTCATGACGATCTGTGCCATCGCCCTGGTGGAGGCGATGCCGGAGAACCGCACCTCGATCGGCACGGCGCTCAACGACACCGCCCAGGAGGTCGGCACCAGCGTCGGCACCGCCGTGGTCGGCACCATGATCGCCGCGCTGGTCACCACCCAGCTGCCCGCGGGTGTCTGGAGCAGCGGCCTCGTGCAGTCGTTCTTCCACGGCGAGCGGATCACGTACGCCGTACTGGCCGTGCTCGTCGGTCTGGTCGCGGCAGGCGGCGCCTTCACCCTCACCGACTCGCACTCGGTCGACGAGGCTGCCTAAGGCGCTGTTGTCGTTCCGTTCTTGAGGGTGCGGGTCGAACGGGAGTCTCGCTCGGGTGATCGCTTTCGAGCGCGGCGCGGAGAGCCTGACGGCCTTCAGGAGAGCGCTGGCGGCCGCCGACCGGCCGCTGCCGTCGTCCTGGGCGGGGAAGGCGAGCACGATGGCCGGGGGACTGGCACGGCAGGTGATTCGCCGCACCACTCCGCTCAGCGGACGGGCCGGGAAGGGGCCGGCCCGCGAACTCGCCGCCGAGGCCGCGCACACCCTGTCCGTCCTCGGCGAGCTCGCCTGTCACCGGCAGGAGCAGGACACGCTGCTGCTCAGCGTGGTGCGTCACCTCGACGCGGCGGAGCGGGTGGGCGGCCCGGTCGAACGCGCGGAGGCGTACGCGAACTTCGCCGTCGTGGCCGCTCTCGCCGGTTCCGAACCGGTGGCCCGGCACTACGGCCGCCTCCCCGACGAGGAGATCGACAAGGCGCCGGACCCGGTGGCGGTCTCCCGCGCCCGTCTCGCGCGCGGACTGCGGCTCATCGCGGAGGGACGGTTCACCGTCGCGCAGCGGGTCCTCACTCTGGCCCGCCGGTCCCCGTCTCGCGGAGCACTGCCTCGGGCTCCTCGCCGAGCTGGAGATCCAGCGCGGGCCCGGCTCCACCTGCTCGGCGACGACGCGCCCGCCGCCCGCGCGGCGCTGGACGACGCGTTGCGCACGGTGGACCGTCCGGACATGCCGCTCAGGCCCTCGAGGCGTGGGCGGGGCTGGCCGAGGTGTCCTGGGCGCTGGAGTCCTCGTCCCACCGCTCCACCGGCGCCTCCTCCCGCCGCGCAGAGCATGGCAGCGGTGAGGTCAGCGCACCGTTCGCCCGGCGTCAGCCGAGGCCGCCCGCGCCGTCAGTCGGGGAGAACGTAGCCTCCCACGGAGGACGGGATGACGAAGGAGTCGAGCCGGCGCAACTGGTGCGTGGCGCGGTTCACCCGATACCAGGTATGCGTCCTGCGCAGGTCACCGCCCACCTGACGATCGGAGCGGGTCAGCACGTCGAGGTGGCCCGCTCTGTCCCAGCGTGCCGTCAAGGCGGCCTCGCCCTTGTGGAGCCGGATGGGGATGCTGGTCTTCTTCGCGGTGGCCAGGTTGCGGGTGAGGACCACGTTCTTCACGGAACCGCCGGTCTTCGTCCACTTCGGGGCGGCCACGGTGACGCCGTCGGGGGCGAGGTCGCCCCGCATGTAGACGGATCGCCGCAATCTCACCGACCACGTGCCGGTCGAATAGAGCACCGCCGTCCGGTTGTCGCCCGCCATCATGCGCTTCCCGTCCGGGCTGAAGTCCCAGGTCTGGTATCCCCTCGGCAGGGTGAAGACCTTTCCTGTGGTCGTGTCCGCGACCCGGTCGATCTCCCATTCGGAGGCGTTCACGCCGCGCATGCTGAGAAACCGGCCACCCGGAGAGAGGGTGAGCGCGTTCATCCGGAGGTCGTCCGGCCACGTCACCGCGGGAACCGCGCGCGCCCTGCCGGTGGCGGCCTCCCAGATCGTGAGCACGCCGTCCTTCCCCGCGAAGTACGCGGCCTGTGCGCCGTCCTGGGAGACGGCGATGACGGCGGCGACGGTGTACTCGTCGTCCGCCACGGTCCTGCGGGCGCCGGGGAGCGCGACGACGCGGCCGTTGCTCAGCCAGAGCTTCAACGGGCCGCAGGGATGCCGGCCGCCGTCGGCCTGGAGGCAGGACCCGAGACCCGCGTAGCGGATCACGGGCGGGGCCGACGCGGCCTCGGCCTGGGGGGTGGTCATGATCACTGCGGCGGCCAGCACCGCGGCCGGCGCTACTCGGGACAGCATTCCGACATCTTCGCATGATGCCGACATCAAGGATCGCGGTCGCGCCCGGTCCGGCCCTTGCGGCCGGTCACAGCACTACTAGAGCCCGCCGCCGACGTCGAGGACGGCGCCGGTCACGTAGGACGCCCGGTCCGACAGCAACCAGGCGACCGCCTCGGCGATCTCCTCCGGCCTGCCGGGGCGTCCCATCGGGATGCGGGCCGAAACCCGCTCCGCCCGTCCCGGCTCCCCGGCGCGGGCGTGGATCGTGGTGTCGATCGTTCCCGGCGAGACGGCGTTGACCCGGATGCCCGCCGGGGCGAGCTCCCGCGCCAGGCCCACGGTCAGCGTCTCGACCGCCGCCTTGGTCGCGGCGTAGGCGACGTACTCGTGCGGCGAGCCGGTGCGCGACGCGACCGAGGAGACGTTGACGATGGCGGGCCGGGTCACCGGTGTGCGTCCGGTCCAGCGCCGCGCCGCCTCCCGGCACAGCCGCACGGGTGCCACCAGGTTCACCTCGACGACCCGTCGCAGATCGGCGTCGGTCAGGCCGGCGAACGGCCCGATCCTGCCGGTCACCCCCGCGTTGTTGACCAGGCCCGCGACCTCGCCGACGGACCCGGCCAGCTCGAACAGCATCTCCGGCGCGTCCTCCTCGGTCACGTCGAGCCGTACGCCGCGGGCGAGGGCACCGGAGCGGGCGAGGCCGGCCTCCAGCGTCTCGGCGTCGGCGCCGGAGTTCGAGTGCGTGAAGACGACGCCGAACCCGTCCGCGCACAGGCGCCGCACCGTGCTTCGGCCGATCCCGCGCGTGCCTCCGGTGACGATGACGACCGGGCGAGAGGTCATCCGCGTGCACCCTCCCCGTCCGTCCTTGCCTCTATCGCGTGGACGACGGCGGCCATGTCCAGATCGGCGTGGCCCAGCGCGAGGGTCTCGCCGAACAGGGCGTGGCAGACGTCCAGCAGCGGTGAGGCGATGCCGGTCCGCCGCGCCGCCTCCGCGATGAGCCGGTTGTTCTTCAGCACGTCGGCGATGGCGGCCTGGGCGGCGAAGTCGCGCCCGGCCAGCTTCACCGCCTTCACCCGCGACACGTCGCTCGCCATCTGGCCCGAGTTCAGCACGTCCACGAGCAGCCCGACGTCGAGGCCCTGGCGCTCGCCGAAGTGCAGCGACTCGGCGAGGCCGGTGACCGTGGTGATCAGGAAGATGTTGACGGCGAGCTTCATCAGCAGCGCCTTGGGCGCGGGCCCGCACACCACCGTCTTGGCGCACATCGGCTTCAGCAGCGGGCGGACCTCCTCCACGGCGTCCGGCCGGCCGGCGAGCATGGCCACCAGCCGCCCCTGCTCGGCGGGCACGCGGGAGCCGGAGATCGGCGCCTCGACGTAGCCGCCCCCGGCTGCGAGCACGTCGGCCTCCAGCCCCGCCGAGTAGACGGGGGAGGTCGTGCCCATGTGCACCACGACCCGGTCCGCGACGTTGCGGGCGAAGGCGGGCGTGCCCCGCTCCAGCACCGCGTCGATCGCGGCCTCGTCGGCCAGCATGAGGATCACCACCCGCGCCCGCCGGAACACCTCGGCCGCGCCGCCGGCCACCTCCGCGCCCGCGGCGCGCAGCGGCTCGCTCCTGGCGGCCGTGCGGTTCCACACCACGAGGGGCGTTCCGGCACGGACCAGGTTGAGCGCCATGGGCTGCCCCATGATCCCGAGACCGACGAAACCCACATCCATCCGCTCGCCTCCCCGCGCACGTCCCCGTGCCGCGCTGGCGGCACGCCGGGACCGTTGTAGCCCATGGCGCGGCGGCGGTCTTGAACGATTGTGCCCGCCGAGAGGTGCGGTCCCGGTCCCGCCGCCGGGGCCGCCTAGGAGAGCAGCTCGTTGATCTTGTCGCGGGCGACCGTGGCGAGGACGCCCGCCTTGTGCGGCTGGCCGCGCAGGAACGCCTCGGTGAAGTGCTTGGCCTGCTCGTACGTGACCTTGCCCGGCATCGGCGGCTCGTTGGGATTGACGTCGCAGTCCACCAGCGCCGGCCCGTCGTGCGCCAGGGCCTCGCGGATCGCGCCCGGCAGGTCCTTCGGGTCCTTGATCTTCGCGCCGTACGCCCCGCAGGCGCGGGCCCAAGCGGAGAAGTCGGCCTCGGGCTGCCGGTGCCGCACGGCGTACTCGGGGTAGCCGAGGATGATCTGCTCCCACAGGATCTGCCCGTAGCTGTTGTTGTTGTTGACCACGACCTTGATGGGCAGGTCGTGCCGTACGGCGGTGAGGAAGTCGGCCATGAGCATGGCGAACCCGCCGTCGCCCACGAAGGCGATGACCTGGCGGCCGGGGAAGGCGTGCTGCATCCCGATGGCGTACGGCAGGCCGGGGGCCATCGTGGCGAGGTTGCCCGACAGGTAGAACTCGCGACCGCCGCGGATCGTCCAGTGCCGCGCGGCCCACGTCGCGATGGTCCCGGAGTCGCACGTCAGGATGGCGTCGCCGGAGGCCGCCTCGTCGACGCAGCCCATGAGGTACTGCGGCGCTATGGGGTCGCGGCTCGGGTCCTGCAGCGCCTTCATGTCCTCCCGCCAGGCGTCCATCCTGCGCTGGTACTTCTCCAGGAACGACCGGTCCTTCGCCGGTTCGAGCAGGGGCAGCAGGGCCTGCAGCGCCAGTTTGGCGTCGGCGGCGACCGGGGCCTGCGTCGGCCGGCGGATGCCGAGCAGGGTGGGGTCGGCGTCGATCTGCACCACCCGGGCCTGCCCCTCCGGCGGCAGGAACTTCCCGTAGGGGAAGGACGTGCCGACCATGAACAGCGTGTCGCACTCCTCCATGAGGTCCTCGCTCGGCGCGGTGCCGAGCAGGCCGAGCCCGCCGGTGGTGAGCGGGTGGTCGTCGGGCACCACGAACTTGCCGGGCAGGCTCTTGACGATGGGGCTGGCCAGCCTGTCGGCGACCGCCAGCACCTCCTCGCGGGCGTGCCGCGCGCCGACGCCGACGAGCATGGCGATCTTCCGGCCCTGCCGCAGCACCTCGGCCGCCCGGGTCAGGTCCTCCTCGGCCGGCCGCAGCGGCGGGAGAGAGCAGGTCGTCAGGCTCGCGGGCGGAGTGCCGGGGCCGACGTGCCGGTACGGGTCCTCACTGGCGGGCGCCACCTGGATGTCGTTGGGGAAGGTCAGGTGCGACACCGTCCGCTTGGTCAGCGCGTTGCGCACCGCGAGGTCGACCACGCCGGGCATCTGCTGCGGATTGGTCACCATCAGGTTGTAGGCGGCGAGGTCCTGGTAGAGGCGGTCGAGGTGGACCTCCTGCTGGTAGTGGGTCCCCAGCACCGAGGTCTCCTGCATGCCGGTCAGGGCCAGCACGGGCACGTGGTCGAGCTTGGCGTCGTACAGGCCGTTGAGCAGGTGGATGGCGCCCGGCCCGGAGGTCGCGGCGCACACGCCGAGACGGCCGGTCGCCTTCGCGTAGCCGGTCGCCATGAACGCGGCCGCCTCCTCGTGGTGCACCAGGATGAAGCGCAGCTTCTCCCGGTGCCGGCGGAAGCCCTCCATCAGGCCGTTGATCCCGTCACCGGGGAGCCCGAAGATCGTGTCGACCCCCCACTCCACCAGCCGCCGGGCCAGGCTCTCACCCACGATCTCGGTCATGTCCGCCTCCGATCGACATCAGCCGTACGGGCGCCCCGGCGTACGCGGGTGTCCTCAGCGGCCCCGCGCTCTGCGTCCCTTGGCGGGCGCCGTGCGGTGACCGCTCCGCCGGCCGAGGGCGTACGCGGCGACGAGGCCGGCGGCGACGGCGAGCGGCTTCGGGGACGACATGGCCGACTTGGCCTGCTTCAGTGCGCCCTTCGGGTCGGCCACGGCGCCCGCGACGCTGCCGATCGCCGACGCCAGGGTGTCGCCCGCGCTCTTCACCGCGTTGCTCCGCACGTTCATGATCGCCTCCGGCATCGAACAGCTCGCGGCATCCGGACGGCACACGGCATCCGGACGGCACACGGCACCCGGACGGCTCGCGCGACGAGCCCTTCCCGCCCCCCGAACGCGTAAACGGCGCCGCAGGTCACGGGAGCTTTGTGCGCAACAGACCCGCACATCGCACGGCCCGCATGGGTGAATCCCCGCCGCGCTTTTCCCCGCCCCCGCGGTCCTGGCCGCGCTCGGCGGGAAGGCTCGCGCGGGAGGCCGGCGCACGCGCTGCCGCCCGGCCGCGGCGCACCCGGCCGGCCGGCGAGATCCGCGAGGAGGCGGAGATGACCCGTGTCTTCCCGAGACCGGAGCCGTCGGCACCGCTGCGCGTGGCCGAGGGCGGCGGAGGTCAGGAACCCGCCGCAGCCTCCGTACGCCGAGGAGTTGCGCGACCGCCTGGTCGAGGCGATCGCGGGCGAGGTCGGGTTCGGCGGCGGCGACCGGACCATGTACGCCTACGACGCGTCCGTCTACCGGCAGGTGCCGGTCGGGGGTGGTGACGCCCAGGGACGCCGCCGACGTCGAGGCCGCGCTTGAGGTGTGCCGCCGCTTCGGTGCTCCCGTGCTCGCCCGCGGCTGCGGCACCTCGCTGACCGGGCAGACCGTCAACGGGGCCGTGCTGTTCGACTTCACCCGCCACATGGACCGCATCGCCGAGCTCGCCCCCATGCGGCATACAAGACTCCGGCACGGTCACGAGCCGGGCGGCTCGGCAGATCAAGATCCGCAGGGGGCAGATGTTCGGTCGAGTGCCTGGTCGACCAGCACGAGCCGCCGCTCCCGGCCAAGGTGAAGAGCCACCAGGTGCGGAAGCTGACCGAGGCGCTGGCCCAGGGCACGCCGAACCGCAACCGCACTGCCCCTGCAGATGGTGAAGGACATGCTGGACGAGCCGAGCTTCGCGGCCAGCCCGGCGCACGCCGTGCCCCGCAAGGTCGGCCAGGCCGCGGCCACGCTGGTGGGCAGGCTCCGCGACCGCGCCAGGGGCGAGCACCCCGAGTATGGGCCGCGCTCGTCCGGAGGTGTCAGGCCTGCCCGAGGCGTCGAACTTATCCGGGATGCCAGGGTTATCCGGGATGACGGCGCAGCAGGAGCATGGCGGCGTCGTCGGGGAAGGGTCCGCCGACGTGGCGCAGCAGGTCGGCGCGCAGCTCGTCGAGGGCCACCTGGGGATCGGCGCCCCGCAGCAGATGCGCCCGCTCCGCCAGCGGGTAGAAGCGGCCCTGCCGGTCGCGGGCCTCGATCACGCCGTCGGTGTAGAAGAGGATCTGGTCGCCGTCTTCGAACGGCACCCGGTGAGGCTTCGGGCGCGGGGAGCCGAGCGCGCCGAGCCCGAGCGGGAGGGCCTCCTCCTGCGGCTCCGCGAAGTGGACGCCGCCGTCGCGCCGCAGCACGAGAGGGGCGGGGTGGCCGCAGTTGAGCAGGGAGATCTCCCGGTCGTGGATCTCCGCGAGTATGGCGGTGACGAACTTCTCGCCGCTCAGATGCCGGGCCAGGCTGGTCTCCACGCGCTCGACCACCGCGGAGAGTTCGGACTGGTCGTAGGCGGCCTCGCGGAAGGCGCCGAGCACCCACGCCGCGGTCTCGACCGCCTCCAGGCCCTTGCCCTGCACGTCGCCGATGAGGATCCGTACACCCTCCGGGGTGGTCACCACCTCGTAGAGGTCGCCGCCGATCTGGGCCTCCGCGGCGGCGGAGGTGTAGGAAAGCGCGACCCGCAGGTCGCCGGCGCGGCGGGGGACCGGGCGCAGGAGCACCCGCTGAGCGGCCTCGGCGACCAGGCGGACGTTGGCCAGCTCGCGCTCCCGCCGGTTCCGCAGCCTGCTGGCCAGCATGCTCGCGGCGGTGACGCCGATGATCGCCGTGATCGTGAGGTTGTTCTGCGGCCTGCCGAGGAGACCGTCGTAGACGGCGAGGGGGATGCAGATGACGAGGGCGAGCAGGCCCACCAGCGCCGTGCGGCGCACGCCGCCCGCGACCGAGGCGAAGGCCGGGCCCAAAGTGAGGAGCGGCAGGAAGCCCACACCGGGCCCGGTGATCAGGTCGACGACGACGACCAGGGTAATCGCGATGAACGGCAACGCACGCAGGATGCTCTGGGAACTCATCGCGACTCCATAGCCGGCCCCCACGTCAGCACATGATTCCTTTCCTGATGGCTTTACTCCTTCCCGCGTAGTGAACGAGGCACTCCCCGCTGTCCGCTACGGATGCCGCCATTTCGGGCCGGTCGGTCAAGTCGCGGCGGGCCCCCTCCGATCACTACGAGTAGTGACGTTACTCGAATTCGTGACGCGGAGACCGGTAAAGCGGGACATCCGGCCTTCCCCTCACGCCGTCACGGCAGCTCCGCGAAGCGCTCGACCTGGTCCGTACGGCCGGACACGATGATGACGTCGCCATAACCGAGCTCGGTCTGGGCGGTGGCGTAGGTGAACTCCTCGCCCGGCCGTTTGACCGCCACCACCGTCACCCCGTATTTGCGGCGCAGGCTCGACTCGCCGAGGGGGACTCCGACGTACTCCTTGGGCGGAAGGGTCTTGACCAGGGCGAAGTTCTCGTCGACCTCCATGTAGTCGAGCATCCGCCCGCTCACCAGGTGGGCCACGCGCTCACCCATGTCGTGCTCGGGGAAGACCACGTGCTGGACGCCGATCCGGCTGAGGATGCGGCCGTGCTGCCTGCTGACGGCCTTGGCCCAGATGTCGTTGATCTCCATCTCCACCAGCAGCGACGAGGTGAGGATGCTCGCCTCCAGGTCGCTGCCGATGGCGCACACCGCGCGATAGAAGTCCGGCAGGCCGAGCTGGCGCAACGCCTCGGGGTCGGTGGCGTCGGCGGTGGCGATGTGCGTGATCTGGCCCGCGAGGCTCTGCACCACCTTGGGGCGGTGGTCGATGGCGAGCACCTCGGTGCCGCGCCGCACCAGCTCCAGGGCGAGCGAGGTGCCGAAGCGGCCGAGACCGATCACCGCCACGGGGTCGTTTCTCATGTCAGCCAACGATGACGTCCTCCTCCGGTAATTCGTAGCGGCGGGCGCGCTCCTTGAGCGCCAGGGCGGAGCCCAGTGTGAGCGGGCCGATCCGGCCGACGAACATCAGCAGCGTGAGCAGCACCTGCGCGGCGGGGGAGACGGCGGTGACGACGCCGATGGACAGTCCGGTCGTGCCGAAGGCGGAGACGACCTCGAAGAGCACCCGGTCCAGGGAGTGCGGCGTCAGCACCAGCAGGACGTAGGTGAAGAGCGCGACCAGGGCCACGCTCAGCACGGTCAGCGAGACCGCCTGCCGCTGCGCCGCCTCGGTGAGGCGGCGGTGGCCGATGTTCACCCGGCTCTCGCCGCGCAGCTCCGCCCAGACGATGAACGTGAGCAGGCCCAGCGTGGTGACCTTGATACCGCCGGCGGTGCCCGCGCTGCCCCCGCCGATGAACATCAGCAGCTCGGTGACGAGCCAGCTGGAGGGGTGCATCTGCGTGATGTCGAGGCTGTTGAACCCGGCGCTGCGCGGCATGACGGCGGTGAAGAACGCGGCGAGCAGCTTGCCCTGGCCGTCCAACGGCCCGAGCGTGCGGGGGTTGGTCCACTCCGTGACGAGGAAGACCAGAGTGCCGCCCGCCAGCAGGACGGTGGTGACCGTGAGCGTGATGCGGGTCAGCAGCGACCAGCGGCTGGGGCGGCGCCAGGAACGGCGCAGCTCGAACACCACGGGGTAGCCGAGCCCGCCGACGATCACCGCCGTCGCGACGGTCAGGCAGACCCACGGATCGGCGGCGAACCTGACCAGGCTGTCGGGCCACAGCGCGAAACCGGCGTTGTTGAACGACGAGACCGCGTGGAACACGCCCAGATACAGGCCGCGCCCGACGGGCTCGCCATACCCGAGCACGAACCTGAGCGTGAGGACGGCCCCGACCACGGCCTCGCAGAGCAGGTTGAAGACCACGACTCTGCCGACCACGCGCCGCAGGTCGCTGCCGTTGAGCACCCTCGTCTCGGCCTGCGCCGACAACCGGGCCCGCAGGCCCAGCCTGCGGGAGACGAGCAGGGTGAAGACGGTCGCCAGGGTCATGATGCCGAGGCCGCCCACCTGGATCAGCACGGCGATGACCGCCTCGCCGAACGCCGACCAGTGCGTGGCCGTGTCGACGACGGTGAGCCCGTTCACGCACACCGCCGACGTCGCGGTGAACAGGGCTGTGATCAAGTCCGCGGGCTTCCCCGAGGTCGTGGCGAGCGGACTGGACAGCAGGGCGGTCCCCAGGAGGACCGTCACCCCGAACACCGTCGTGATGACCTGGGCAGGCTGGTGGAACCGCGCCACCAGAGCCCAGAACAGCTTCATGCCGGCCGCTCCGCATCTTCGGGGACGTTCTCGCCTGCGTCCTCGCGGGCGCGTACGCGCTGGCGCAGGCGGCCGCACCGGGCGGGGGCTCCGCGCTCGTCGCCGAACCGGCGGGCCGACTGCGATACCACCGAGAACCTCCGTGGGGGCAACGGGACGACGTCGCCGACCCGACTTCCCGGCACACCGCGGCCTACCGTAACAGCACATTTGCCACCCGGCACATCAGGGCTCTCGCCCGGTGGCGTGATCGGGCGGCGTCGCCCCGCGGGCACGCCCTCTGGGCGCCGACGCGCCCGGGCCGGCGCCCATCAGTCCTCGGCCGGAACCGGCAGACCGGTTGTGGCCGTGGTCCCGCGCCCGTCCGGGTCGCCGGCGGACCGCTCCTCGCGCCGTCGCGCGGCGGCCGAGGCCAGCGAGGCCGGGACGATCAGCATCGCGACGGCCCCGATGAAACCGACGGCGAACGACAGGTTCGTCAGCTGCGCGACGCCGCCGATCATGGGCGGACCGATGAGGAAGCCCGAGTAGGCGATGCTCGTGACGAAGCCGATCTCCCGCTCGCCGCCGGTGCCGTCGCCACGCCGGCTGACCGCGCCGGCGAGGTCGAGCACGATCGGGAACACGAGCCCGACACCCCCGCCGGCCAGCGCGTACCCGGCGTAGGCGAGCCAGGCGACCGGCACGATCGCGGTCGTCAGCAGGCCGACACCGGCGAACAGCGAGCCGGCGACCAGGATCGCGAACGGGTCGAAGCGGCGCTGGATCCGCTCGCCGAGCACCCGGACCACCGCCATCGCCGCGGAGAAGACGGAGAACACGAGCGCGCCAGACCCCTCTGACATGCCCCGCTCGCGCACCGCGAACAACGCCGACCAGTCGCCGTTCGAGCCCTCGACGATCGCGGAGACGAACGCGATGCCGCCGAGCAGCCAGAGGACCGGGCGGCGCACCATGGCGCGGCCGGGTCCGCCGCGCGCCCCGGCGCCGGTGGCGAGTTCCTCCCGCGGCACGAACCGGATCACGCCGGCGGTGACGGCCAGCGAGGCGACGGTGACCACGGCGAAGTACGGAAGCAGGTCGACCCCCTGACCGGCGGCGAGCGCGGCGCCCAGCGAGCCGGCCAGCCCGCCGACGCTGAACCCGGCGTGGAAGACCGGCATCAGCGGCCGCTCGACCCGGCGGATGACGGTCACGGCGGCGACGTTCATCGACACGTCGAACACGCCGAAGGAGGCGCCGATCAGCACCAGGACGAGGCCGAGTTGCAGTGGTGTCGTGACGAGCGCGAGGACGGGCAGGGCGCACGCGGCGACGCAGGACGACGCGAACACGACGGCGGGGGCGCCGAAGCGGGCGCACAACCGGCCCGCGAACGACGCGGCGACGGTCAGGCCGACGCTGGCGCCGAGCAGGACGACGCCGAGCACACCGGGCTCTGCGTGGATCTTCCCGGCGAGCGCCGGTATGCGCGGCGCCCACGAGCCCGCGATGATGCCGTTGAGCACGAACACGATGAACACGGAAACTCGCTGCGAGCGCACGTGGTCTCCCTTGCTGTACTCCTTTGCCGCGATGTGCGGGAATCCGGTGACTGGCGGGAATTCCGGACCAACCGCCGCTGCCCGGAAATCGAGCACTCAGAACTTCCTATGGCCCTCGGCGCCGTCTTCATCTGCCGGCGGCGCCTCGCCCACCGGGCCGGGGATCGATATTCGGTGGTCCGCCCGCCCCCGGGGACGCAAGATGAGGCGCATGACTCTGGCCACCCCCACATTGCACACCGCTCGCCTGCGACTGCGCCCCTTTGCCGACGCCGACGCGGACGCCCTCTTCGCGCTGCACAGCAGCAGCTACGTGATGCGCTACTGGGACTCCCCGCCGTGGACCGAACGGGCCCGCGCCGAGCGCTTCATCATGATGTGCCGGAAGATGGCGGACGAAGGCACCGGGGCACGGGTGGCTATCGACCGGGTTTCTGACGGGGCCTTCGTCGGCTGGTGCGGTGTGACCGGACGGAATCCGGACTACCGCAGTGCGTCACTGGGCTACTGCCTTGATGAGGCGATGTGGGGCCACGGCTTCGCGACGGAGGCCGCGCACGCGTTGCTGCGGTGGGCGTTCGACACACTGGACCTGAATCGCGTTCAGGCCGAGACCGACACGCGCAACGTGGCATCTGCCCGAGTTCTGGAGAAGATCGGATTCGTACGTGAAGGGATGTTGCGGGAGGACTGCATCGTCAACGGCGAGGTGTCCGACTCATGGGTGTTCGGGTTGATCAGGCGAGAGTGGCAGCCGTCGACCGTGCCGATTCCAGCCCGCTAAGAGCTCCGAACCACCTCGTTGTGTGAGGAGCTTCTGGAAGCGTCGGTACGACGAGCCGCGGCGGCGGGAGTTCCCGCCGCGATTCCGGTCAGCCGGGCGTGACGGCGAACGGGCCGCCGGTGCCGAACACGAGCCGGGCGAAGTTCTCGCCGATGCGGCGATGCCCCGCGGGGCCGGGGTGCACCTCGTCGGGCAGCGGCAGTTCCGCGTAGTCCGCCTCGCCGTAAAGGTCGCGGCCGTCGAGATAGTGCAGGTGCGGGTCGTCCACCGCCCGCTGTCGTACGATCCGGGCGAGTTCGTCGCGGATGACGTTGAGCGTCAGACGCCCGGCGGCGCGCTCGGCCGGGTCGCCCGTGGCCTTGAAGCGCACGGTCCCGCCGTCGAAGTCGGGCGCGAGCGGGCCGGGGGTGTCCTCCTGGACCGGGCACAGGATGGAGGACACGACCAGCAGCGGCGTGGCCGGATGCCCCTCGCGGATGGTCTCGAGGAAGCCGTGGACCGCGGGGGTGAAGGCGCGCAGGCGCATCACGTCGCCGTTGACGATGTTGATGCCGATCTTGACGCTGATCAGGTCGGCCGGGGTGTCCCGCATCGCGCGGGCGGTGAACGGGTCGAGCAGCGCGCTGCCGCCGAACCCCAGGTTGATCAGCTCCACGCCGCCCAGGGCGGCGGCCAGAGCCGGCCAGATGGCGGTCGGGTGGGCGGCGTTGGAGCCGTGGCTGATGGAACTGCCGTGGTGCAGCCACACCCTACGCCCGCTGTGGGGCGCCGGCTCGATCGGAGCGTCGGCGCGCAGGGCGATCAGCTCGGTGATCTCCGTGTGCGGAAGCCAGATCTCGATGTGCTTGTCCCGTGGGGGCAGGCCAATGAACCGGGCGGTGCCGGGAGGTCCTTCGCGCAGCTCGACCGACTGGGTGGCCATGTCGATGATGCGGACGTGGCCGCCGGTGACGGTGGCCTGGGCCGTGAGGCGGCCGTCGGCGAGCAGGTCGTACACGCCGTCCGCGGGGGCGGGAAGACCCCGGTAGGCCCTCTTGGTCGGCAGCGTGTCCAGCTCGACGGCGGTGGCCCGGGTCCGGAACGCCAGCCGTACGCCGGAGGGCTGGGCCTCGGCCATGGCCAGTTGCCCGTCGGGGATCTGCCGGCGAGCCCAGGCGGGTAGCCGGTGCGGCAGCAGGCCGTGCGCCGTGCGCTCCACGTCGAGGGCGCCGCGCAGGATGTCCGGGGTGATGGGAGTGGTGATCCAGTCGTGCTCGATGCTCATCGCCTCAGCCTGTCTATCGGGCTTGCCGAAGTGTTCCGATGCGTCGGTGCGGTCCCTGGGCGTCAGGGCGCCGACCGGTTGCGCAGCAGCATGTCGAGGGAGTCCACGATCCAGGCCCACGATTCCTCCGGGTCGACGGCGGTGTGGCTGAAGCCTCCGCTCATCTCCAGGCTGACGTAGCCGTGGAAGACGCTGCCCAGCATCCGGACCGCGTGCGTCTGGTCCGGCTCCGCGATGTCGTAGCCGCGCAGGATGGCCCGCGTCATCTGTGCGTGTCTGACGCCGGCGCTGGCGGCCGCCGTGTCCGGGTCGAGCCTGAGCCGGGCGGCGGCGTAGCGGCCGGGGTGCTCCCGGGCGTAGTCGCGGTAGGCGGCCGCGAAGGCCGCCAGGGCGTCCTTGCCCGCGCGCCCGGCCAGCGCGTCCGCGACCCGGTCGGCGAGCTCCTCCAGCGCGAACAGGGCGATCCCGGTCTTGAGGTCCTGGGAGCTCTTCAGGTGGGAGTAGAGACTCGCGACCTTGACGCCGAAGCGCCGGGCCAGCGCCGAGATCGTCACCTGGTCGAAGCCGACCTCGTCGGCCAGTTCGGCCCCCGCCCTGATCAGGCGTTCCGTGGTCAGTCCTGCTCGCGCCATACCCCTCTCCCTGCTTGGCCTGAACTCATTATGGATTTGCCTAACAGGTTTAGGCAAATACTAATGATAAGTTCGCTTGCATATCATGCCTTCCGATATATCCTGGAGACGTGACAGCACGGGCGATGACGGAACCGGCGTTCCTCGTTCTCACCGCACTCGTCGACGAGCCGCGGCACGGCTACGGCATCGCGCAGGAGGTCGAGCGGCTCTCCGGAGGGCGCGTCCAACTCAAGATCGGCACCCTGTACGGCGTGCTGGACCGGCTCGCGGCCGACGGGTTCGTGGAGGCGGACCGCGAGGAGGTGCGGCAGGGACGGCTGCGCCGCTACTACCGGCTGACCGACGAGGGGGCGCGGGCGCTGGAGGAGGAGGCCGTACGGCTGGCCGACAACGCACGCCGCGCCGTCGAGCGGCTGCGGCTCAGGCAGGCGGGAGGGCTGGCATGAGCCAGCGAATCAGTGGACGCAGCGTGCTCGAGGAGCGCTACCGGCGGTGGCTGCGGCTGCTGCCGGCGTCCTACCGGGCCGAGCGCGAGGAGGAGATGGTCGCGGCCTTCATGGAAGGCGCCCAGCGCGAGCCGGACGGACACGACGACCAGCGTCCGCGCTTCCTGGAGATCGCCAGCGTGGCCGCGCTCGCGCTGCGGCTGCGGCTGGGTGGTCCGGGGTCGCCGCCCAGGTCCCGCCTGTGGGGTGAGGCGGTCCGGCGGGCCGCCCTGTTCGGCCTCGTCTTCTGGACGGTGATCGGCGGTCTCTACGCCGGACAGGCGGTGCTCACGTACGGCATCCCCGTGGATGCCCTCCCTGAGGGTGTCATGGGGATCGGCGACCCCGAGTCGCCCGAGCGTGTGCGGCTCGTGCTGGCCGACCTCGTGCCCCTGCTGTGGGCGGCCGGTCTCGGCGCGCTCGTCCGAGGCCGTCCCCGCACGGCCAAGGCGGTGGCGGTGGCGGCCCTGGTCGTGCCGTACGTGCTGGTGCCGCCGTTCGTCGCCGGGTGGGAGAGTGCGGTGGGCTGGGCCTGCTCGGCCCTTCCGGCCGTGGTCACGGTGGCGGCGCTGGCGATCGGGTTCCATCGCGACGCGCCGCCGCCCCGCCTGCCCGCGCGGCGTGCCCTGCTCCTGCTCGCCCTCCCGATCGCCGTGGGCCTCCTGCTCTCCCTGGTCGTCGGTGTGCTCGGGGCGGCGACGCGGGCGGGAACCGTCTCGGCGCGGCTCCTCATGCCGGTCTGGATGTGGGTCGACACGACGGGCCTCGCGTGCGTGTCGCTGCTGGCGGTCGCGGTGTGGTGCGTGATCCGGCACCGGACGCCGGGGCGGCCCGCCGCGCCCGTGGCGCTTGCGGCGGCGATCCTCACGGTGCCCGTCGTGCTCGCCCGGGCGGCCACGTGGCCTCTGGGCGTGGCCGACGTGACGCGCCTCGCCGCGACCCTGCAACTGGCCGTGCTCGCGGCGAGCGGGATCACGCTCGTCGTCATCGGTGCGCGGGCGCTGCGGGCGGCGGACGGAGGCCTCGCCGAGGTGCGCGGGCAGCCCGGATGACACCCACGCCTGACGGCCCGGTTCGCACTGCCCCGCTGGTTCGCCCAGCGGCGTGGGAGACGAGTTCGCGGGCTGTCCGGCCGGCCTGAGCGCCGGGATCGGCGCCTTGATCGCGTTCCCCAGGACGGGGAAGCCGCCCCCGGTGGCCGGGGGCGGCTTCGCTCATGACGGAGGGCTCATGCCCAGGGCTGGGAGACGACCCAGCTCACGTCGTCGTTCCAGGCGGTGGCGTTGTCGAAGGCGTTCGAGCCGCCGTTGCTGGCGATGTAGACGGTGTTGTTGTAGTGGCGGATGAACCGGGTCGGGAAGTTGTAGGAGGCGAATGAGGTGCCCTGACCGTTCTTGCCGGTTTGGGGGCAGAAGGTGGCGTCGGAGGCGAACAGCGAGCTGCCGTCGTTGCGCTGCCGGTAGAGCTGGTAGTTCTGGTGGCGCAGGAAGTCGCCGGGGTAGTTCCTCGATTCGAACGACACGCACGAGCTGCTGGCCAGGCCGCTGCGCACGATCCAGGTGGCGTCGTTCTTGTCCAGGGTGGAGCTGGACGAGGTGATCACGGAGGTGACGACGTTGTCGTTCTGGTGCCGGATGTAGCGGTCGGTGTAGCCGGGCGTGGTCGCGCGCAGCGAGATCGACGAGCCGGGGGTGAGCGATCCGCCGGGGACGCTGCCGCCCGACGTCGAGTATCCGGCGGCGACGATGTTGGCCTGCACGGCGTTCTCGGTGGCGTCGGACGGATAGCCGGAGGTCATCACGCCCTCGTAGAAGGTGCCCCTGGCGCCGACGCTGTTGTCGCCGCCGATGCCCAGGATGATGGCGCCTTCCTTCTTCATGGGGTTGTAGCCGGGGGCGTTGGGCCGCGCTCCGTTGTAGAAGGTCGACAGGCTGCCGGATTGGGCGTTGCCGCCCCGGATGGCCCAGTGGTTGGGCTCGCCCTTGACGATGGCGGTCAGGAACCGGTGGCTGATGCTCGGGTCGTTGGCGTTATAACCGGGGTTGACGCCGGAGAACAGGCCGTTCTCCAGGTCGGCCATGATCCAGGGACCGTTGCCGGTGCCGTAGCCCCAGACCTTGATGTTGCCGAAGTAGATGGCCTCCATCGTGCCGTTGCCGTTGTCGCGGCTGTTGGTCTCGGCGTTGCCGTAGTCGAAGCAGCAGCCGCCGTTGTAGTGGGTGCCGTCGAAGATGGCGTACATGCCTTCGGGCTGGTCGCCCTTGGCGACGCCGTTGGTGGCGTTGTTGCGGTAGCCGGTGCCGGGGGCCACGTAGACGCCGTACGCCTTCTGCCCGCCGACCGTGACCGGCGCCGCGGTCGCGATCGCGAGGTTGTCGTAGCCGCCCGCGGCCGGGCCGGAGAACCCGCCGGGAGGCGCCTGGGTGAGGCGGTTGTTCCGGCCCGACTGGTCGTAGATGATCGTGATCAGGCAGGTGGTGTTCGCGCAGAACGAGTCCTGTGCGGCGGCGTTGGCGACGCCGCCCGCGCTCAGCACGCCGATGTCGCGGGTGGCGTTGTCGGAAGAGCGGCGCACCTGGTAGAGCGGGCCGTTGTAGCTGCCGTACAGGGCGCGGGTCGTGCTGTGCGCCGCCACGCACGGCGTGCCGCCCGCGGCATAGATGTCACACGGTCCCTGTGTGGCGGCCTGCGACGGCGCGGAGAGACCGGCCAGCAGGCCGGCGGCGAGCGTGATCGCCGCGCCCGCGGACAGTGCCGCCCTCTTCAGATGCCCTAATCGGAAAATCATGAGGCTTTCCGTGCCTTCCTGGTGGGGGGTGTCTCTGATCGGAATGATTGTTAGCGCTAACAATTGCAGCTGCGAGTCCGCCGTCTCACAGTCGTGCATGGGGATCGGTGCGCTCAGTTTTGGCGTCTGATCGGTCTCCGTCAAGGCCCGAATTCGCCGAGAGGGCGTTCGCGTGCGCCGTCCGGGCCTGGTCCCAGGTCTACTTTCCGGATGGGACGCCGCGACCCGCCTGCCGTGATCGGCGTTGCGTTTCTCCTGCTCAACGACCATTCGGCCATGCTCGGCCCGCCGTCGGCACGTCCGGATCCGGCCCGTGAAACGGGCGTGGAACGGGAAGCCGTGAAAGTTTCACGACCGACGCCCATGCGCCGCCGTCCGGCCTTTTTCCGGTCTTGACGGGCGTGCCGGAATCCCTCACAGTGGCGGCAGACGCCCGCCGTACCCGCCGCCAGCGGGCGTTCTCATCCTGACGTTTCCGACCCGAATGGCGGACCGAAATGTTATGGATAACATCCGGGATCACGGTTGCCCGGCCTCGCCGGAGATGCCGATTGCGGCGAGCCAGCGGCGGGCCTGGCCTGCCGTGCGCAGCCGCACGACGGTGAGATGCGGATGCCGGTCGATGCGCTCCAGCGTGGTCGTCCGCTTGCGCGCGTGCTGGGACCATGCCCAGCGGATCGGGTGCCCGGGGTCGGCCCAGTCCCGAACGCTCTCCCGGTTCCCGTTCCACAACTCCTTCCTGAACACGACGTAGGCGAGTGAGCGGCGTACGACCCGGTGCATCACGGTGCGGCGCGGGAGGTCGAGCCAGACGACGGTGTCGGCCCGTTCCCACAGCAGGTCGTGCAGGAAGGAGTGGTACTGGTCCTCGGTCACCCAGCGAGGCCCGGACGAGAAGCCGTCGACGTCGGACTCGAACTCCGGCCGCTTCGTCCAGCCCGGCCCGTGGTGCAACGCGTCGAGCTCGTGGCGGGGGAGCCCGAGCCGCCGCTCCAGGGCCCTGGCCATCGTCGTCTTCCCCGCCCCGGAGACCCCTGCGATCAGCACTCTGTCCACGGTGACATTCCACCAGCGATTGTCCGCGTGGTCAGCCCACTCTCGCCGGCCGGTGGTCCACGATCGCCGCGGTCCTCCGTGAGCGGCGTGCGGGCGCTTGTACGGTGTGGGGTGTGACCGGCGAGACCGACCTGCGCGTACTGCTGAGCGCCATGCGCCCGCGGCTCAACCCGGGCCGCTATGTCTTCACCACGGTCGACGGCGAGATTCCTTCCGGTGTCGGTCCCGTCGTCACGGTCACCGAGGAGGAGGGCCTGACACTGGTCCTGCCGCAGCAGGAGGCCGACGCCGCGGGTCTGGCGTACGAGTACGTCGCGAGCTGGATCACGCTGCGCGTTCATTCGGCGCTGGAGGCGGTCGGCCTGACCGCCGCCGTCGCGCGGGAGCTCGCCGCCGCCGGCCTGAGTTGCAACGTCGTCGCCGGTTTCCACCACGACCATCTCTTCGTGCCGTACGAGCGTGCCGCCGAGGCGGTGGCCGTGCTGGAGGATCTCGCGCGACGCTCCGCCTGACACCGGACGTCGTCCGCGCTGATGTGGCACGGCCGGCGGGGTGTGGCAGGGCCAGGGTCTGAAAGTTTCAAGGGGGCCGACCGGCATTCCTGGGTGCGTTACCGAAATCCGCACCGGCCGGGAGGTGGCTCCTGACCATTCATGATGCGCATCTTCTCCATTCTACGATTTCAGCGGCGTTACAGGAATCGTTGACAACCACACTGACGCGGTCCGATACTTTCGTCAAAGCTCCGATAGTTTTCGGAAGCGTACGGCGCTGACGTATGGTGGCCGCGGCCCGCCCATTCACGCGCCCCGCCGAGTCGTCGTACGCCGTCTGACCCCCATCAGGCATCACGAGGAGGAAGCGCGCATGATCGACGCTCCCGTTCACCGGACAGGCCGCAGACGCGGCCGCGTCAGGCTGCTCGTCGTCCGGGCCTGCGCCGTGGCGCTGGCCGCGGCCGTGGCGATGCTGCCCGGCGTCGCCCACGCCGCCGTCACCACGAACCAGACGGGCACCAACAACGGATACTTCTATTCCTTCTGGACCGACAGCCAGGGCACGGTCTCCATGGATCTGGGGTCCGGCGGCAACTACAGCACCTCCTGGCGCAACACCGGCAACTTCGTCGCCGGCAAGGGCTGGAATCCCGGCGGGCGCAGGACCGTGACCTACTCGGGCAGCTTCAACCCCTCCGGCAACGCCTACCTGTCGCTGTACGGCTGGACCAGGAACCCGCTGGTGGAGTACTACATCGTCGACAACTGGGGCACCTACCGGCCGACGGGCACGTACAAGGGCACCGTGACCACCGACGGCGGCACCTACGACATCTACGAGACCACGCGCTACAACGCGCCCTCCATCGACGGCAACCAGACCTTCAACCAGTACTGGAGCGTCCGCCAGCAGAAGAGGACCGGCGGCACCATCACCGTCGGCAACCACTTCGACGCCTGGGCCCGCTACGGCATGAACCTGGGCAGCCACGACTACCAGATCCTCGCCACCGAGGGCTACCAGAGCAGCGGCAGCTCCAACATCACCATCGGCGGCTCCACCCCCACCGGCAACCCCACCACCTCTCCCAGCAACCCGCCGTCCGGCGGCGGCGGCTGCACCGCGACGCTGTCCGCCGGTCAGTCGTGGAGCGACCGGTACAACCTCAACGTCTCGGTGAGCGGCTCGAGCAACTGGACCGTGACGATGAACGTTCCGTCCCCCGCGAAGATCATCGCGACGTGGAACGTCAGTGCCAGCTACCCGAGCTCCCAGGTGCTGACCGCCAAGCCCAACGGCAGCGGCAACAACTGGGGCGTGACGATCCAGCACAACGGCAACTGGACCTGGCCCACGGTCTCCTGTAGCGCGAGCTGACCCAACACCGCACCCGTGGCGCGACGGCCGACGGCCGCCGCGCCACTTGGCTGCCGCCGGTGGGCGCCACGCGAGGCGCCTCGGCCCGGACGTGCACCGGCTGCGCGAACGGTACTCTTGGCGGCCGCAATGTCAGCCCGATGACATGATCGGAACATACCCATCGTGCGGAGAACTCCGGCAGCCGGGAGATTCGTCTTCTTCGACGTCGACGGCACTTTGATCGACGCCTTGGACAACCAGCGGCGGGTTTGGGCGGCGTGGGCGCTGCGGTTCGGCCTGGATCCGGAGGAGGTCTATCGCGTCGCGCTCAGGACCCGGCCGGTGGAGACCTTCGCCGCCGTCGCGGCGGACCGGGACCCGCACGCCTGTCTGGCCGCGCTGCACGAACTGGAGGACGAGGACGTGCGGTCCGGCGTCTACACCGCCTTCGACGGAGCGTCGGAGCTGCTGCATGGCCTGCCGGCGGGGTCGTGGGCTCTGGTGACGTCGAACTACGCTCATCGGGTTCGTGGACGCTTCGCCCGTACACGCTTGCCCGTACCCGAGGTGATCGTGGACGCGGCAGCGGTCGAGCAGGGCAAGCCGTCTCCGGCCCCCTACCTGCTGGCCGCCTCGCGGGTCGGCGCCGCACCCGGCCGGTGCCTTGTCGTGGAGGACGCTTCTTCCGGCGTACAGGCCGGACTCCGGGCCGGGATGACGGTGTGGAACGTCAACGTGTCCGTCGCCGTCGAGGGTGCGCACCGTCATTTCACGACCCTCCGGGACGCGGCGGACGACATCGTGGCCTTCGTCTCCGGTGGCTGACGCGAGCCCCGGCGGCCTACGTCCGCATGACTCCCCGAACCCGTCGAACACATCCGTCCAGGTGTCGAAGACCCTTGCGTGCGGCCCTCCTGGATGTCCGTGCCGGCGTCGTCCTCGGCGTGCCGATCGCGTCGACGGCGAACGGCGAGCGCCGGCCTGATGGCGATCGCTTCTTTGGGTTGCGGGCTCACATGCCTTCTCCGGTTCACGGTGCGACTGCCGCAGGCGATCCGATCTACCGGCTGCGTACTCAAACGCGGATGTGTCCATCACCCCGATGCATGTGCTACGGTCTATCGAGTTGCAGTTGTGGTACCCATGAAACTTGTGTGCGCCTGACAGGATGTGACCTTCAGGTGCATTTTTGTTTTTCCGGCCATCTCCGGAGGGGCCTCATCCGGCGACGCGGAATCCGCGCGGTGCGGATTCCGGTTCGGTCCCTTCATAAGGAGATTCACCATGGCTGTCGGCACTGTGAAGTGGTTCAACGCGGAAAAGGGCTTCGGCTTCATCGAGCAGGACGGCGGCGGCGCTGACGTCTTCGCCCACTACTCGAACATCGCCGCCCGCGGATACCGCGAGCTGCACGAGGGTCAGAGGGTGTCGTTCGACATCACCCAGGGCCAGAAGGGCCCCCAGGCCGAGAACATCGTTCTCGTCTGACCCAAGTACGCATCGTGATCGGGGTCCGCGCTCGGCGAGCGCGGACCCCGACTCATGCCCGGGCAGATGCTCTCGGCGCCGCACCGCGTCGATCCTGCACGCGCCGCGGTCATCCCGGAGAAGCTCGATCAGGCCGCGCGCCTCACGAAGCAGTGCCGGGCGAAGAACCGGACCGCGCTGTCGGCCTCGAAGCGGGGCAACTCCTTGTGCTTGCCCGAGTTCACGTGCAATGACTTCTCCTTCGAGGCGAAGGCGTCGAACAGTGCGAGACCCTCCTCGCGCGAGATGTGCTCGTCGTCCCACTGCAGGTCGAACTCGATCGGGATGGTGATCTGCTTCGCTTTCTCGGCCAGGACATCGGGCCAGTGCTGACCGAAGACCGCGGCCGTGATCCTGGGTTCGATCGCCACGAACGGCACGCCGATCGCGGTGCCCATGTTGATGCCCCAGAAGCCGACCGGCCCGCCGGCGCCGATCTCGGGAAGTTCCTGGAGGGCGTCCAGGGTCGCCTGGTATTCGGGCACGGCGAGCTTGGCCAGATGGTCGTTGTAGCGAACGACGATCGGGCCTTCCGGCTCGCCCGCCGTCCTTGCCCGAAACAGCTCGGCGATCTCCGCCTCGTCGTGCGCTGTGCGGGGCCTGTCGCCGTGACCGGGCGCGTCGATGCAGGCGACGTGGAAGCCGCAGCCGATGACGAGCAGGCGGGCGCGGCCGGACATCGCCGGGTGCTTCTTGTGGTTGCCGCCGCCATGGGCCATCAAGATCAAAGGCGCGCTGTCGGCCGCGTTGGAGGCCGGCGACCAAAGGACGCCTGGGACTCCTCCCACGGTGAAGTCGCGTTCGACCACGTCGTTCGACGACGACTCGGCGGTGAACTGGAGAGAGTGCATGGGTGTTGCCTTTCGGGAGTGCCGTGTTGTCGAGGCGCTCCCGGCGACACCTACGTCAATCGCCCGACCGTGACGAAAGGGGGAGCACCCACATCGATACAGCGTTCATGGGTCTCACCTCCTCGGACGGTGTCGCGGTCGACTGAAAGCTACCAGCCCGGTCGTCGTCCCGGCCAGCCCGTTTCACCGCACCATGCCCACAACTCCAGACACGCCCTAGCTGGTATGGGCAGGTCGGTTTTCGATGGGCCAGATGAAGATGGGCGGGCTGCCTGGGCGGTGCCGCGTCCGCCGGCCACGGTGGAGGGCGCCATCGCATGGACGCCTGCCGGCCTGGCCGCCGTCGTAGCCGTACTCGCGCGACGAGCTTCCGCTGCGACGCACCTGTCTCAGAGTTTGTGCAGCTTATTGCATGGGGTCGTGATTCGTTCCTGCCGTGATCGGAAATCGACGATCACGGCGACTCCATCCTCTACATCCAGGACCACGCCGAGGCCGTACCGATCGTGGGTTACCTGGTCGTTCACGCTGAACCGCTCGGCAGGCGGGGCGGGAGGCGGAGGCTTGAAGGGACTTGTGGGCAGGTGACGGCGGGACGCGCCGCTGGCTGGCTTCATTGCTTCCAGTATGAGCTGCCTGCGCCGCCGCTCACAACCTGTCGCCTTGTGTCGCTGTCCTTTTCATCCCCGGCAGCGGTGCGCTTCGACGGCGTGTGGACGCGGCGAAGAAGCCGGCCGCAGGTGCCGGTGACGCGCCTCGCCCGAGCGGCGGGCGACAGGGGGCCGGCCGTCGGTCAGGGCCGCCAGCCGTCCTGGTAGTCGGTGTGCCAGTTGTACGCGGAGGCCTCCAGCTTCAGCAGGTGCGCCGCCTGGGCGTGTTCTTCGAGCGCCAGGTAGAGCTCGTTGACGAGCACGGACTCCAGGAAGTCCACGCGGTCCCGCTTCGCGCCGAGATCCCGCTCCGCTTTGTGCGAGTCGGGCCGCCCGGCGTCCGCGGCCCTGCGCGCCTGGTCCAGATCCTCGGCGATGCGGGTACGCAGGAACGCGATCACCCCCTCGAACACGGCTTCCGCCTGCTGCGCGCGGGCCCGGCGCGCGTCGGCCACGATCTCGCGGTAGCGGGCGGCCAGGGCGGGCTCGTCCGTGCTCGTGAGCTCCGGCCAGGGGAATCGCCGCCGGAGCCTCTCCCCGTCGCCCGGCTCTGCACCGTCAGCGGCCAGGGCGTCCCCGAGGAGCTCCGCTGCGAGCAGGGGGCGGTTGCGGACCAGCTCCAGGAGTGTTCCGCGATCGATCCTTGTCATGCCGGCCAGGATCGCCGTGACCGCTCTGACGCTCGCCGCCTCGCTCGCCGCCGTCGTTCCCGCCTCGGCGGCGTCCGACCGGCCGCTCAGCCGTACGCAACTCGAGAAGCTGCTGGTCACGACCGAGGACCTCGGCAAGGGATGGGGTGCGATGGCCGCCGACCCCAAGCCGTTCGACCTGGCAGGGCTGGACGTGGACGACGCCTCCTGCCTGAGTGCCGCGCGGGCGTTCGACGCCGTGTTCGACCGAACGGCGCAGAGCGTCTTCATCCTGGGGCGGGTGTCCGGAGGCGAGCGCCTGTTCACCGGCGACGCCGCCACGCTCAAGAAGATGACCTCCGCTGCCGAGCGGGTCGCCGCGGCCTGCGACGGCGCGGGCGACAGGCGCAACATGGTGAAGATCGTCAAGCGCGCGCCGGGCAGGCTGGGTCAGGCGGCCTACGCCTTCGAGGTCCAGGACTGGAACCCGGTATACGAAGGACAGGACGCCAAGCTCTACCACTTCGACTACGTGGTGATCCGGCACCGGTCGGCCGTCGCCGTCGTGCAGGGGATCAGCGGCCGCGCGAGCCACTGGAAGGACACCCTGAAACTGGCCGGGAAGGCCGCCGCGAAGCTCGTCTCGGCCTACCCGCGGCACGCCTGACGGCTCTCCGAGGGCACGTCTGACGGCCGGCCGGGGAGGAAGGGCCTCCCCGGCCGGCCGTACTGTCAGGGGGTCACCGGCCGGGTCGCCGCCGAGGTGGCGGTGGCCTTCGCGTAGGCCTTCGCCGACACGGTCACCTGTACGGCGACGCGGGCGCCGCGGTCGTGGCCCGTGAGGTGATAGGTCCGCCCCGTGGCGCCCCTGACCGGGACGCCGTCGCGCAGCCACTGGTAGGCGACCTTCTCGGGCGACGGCGTCCACGTGCCGGGGGACGCCTTCAGCCTGTGGCCGACCCTGGGCGTCCCGCTCACGGCGGGCGGCTCGGCCGAGGTGAACGTCCCCGGCGCGACCGGCGCGGTGGCCGCCGACCGTGCCGGCGTGGCCGTGAAGTACGGATCGTCGACGGTCACCTCGACGAGCACGCTCTTGCCGAGGTCCGCGACACCCGGCCGATACGTGGACGCGGTGGCACCGGAGACCGCGGTGCCGTCCACGTACCACTGGTAGGTGAAGCCCGCCACCTGCCGCGACCAGGTGCCGGTGGAGGCGGTCAGCTCGCCGCCGACCTTCGCGGTCCCGGTGATCTCCGGCGGCGTGGTGCTGGACACCGGCGACCGCTGGGCGTCGTGCAGGTCCACGTCGGCGGCGCGGACGAAGACCTGGCGGTGGGCGTACCAGAGTTGGTAGTAGCGGTCCTGTCCCTTGAGGTCGGTGCGGTCGCCGGGGGCCGACCCGTCGAACGACACCGCGCGGTAGTAGTCGGTGACGACGTCGTCGTCGCTCACGGCGTAGGTCTGGCCGGCCTGGATCTTGTACTCCAGCGGCGACAGCGCCTGGACCGGGATGCCCGTGCCGGTGTAGGCCGTCGCCTCGGGGTAGGCGCGGCCGTAGACGGCGGCGGGGGTGGTCGCCCCGGCCTTCACGGTGACGGTCTTCGCCTGGGCCCGGACCACGACGGGCCGGTCGGCCGGGTTGTGCAGCCAGGCGAGGGAGCCGGCCCACCATACGCCGAGCCAGTCGCCCTGGACCTGGGCGACGACGATTTTGTGGCCGGAGACGACGCGGGCGCTGATGTCGCTGGCGTACGTCGTGCCCGCGGTGGAGCCGGGTTTCCAGCCGGGATCGGCGGCGAGCGGCGCGCTCTCCGAGGGCGACTGGCGGAGGGGCAGGAAGTTGGTGCCGGCTCCGGCGACGCAGTCGGGGGAGGGCGGGGAGGCGGCGGCGCAGCCGGTCAGCGGCTGCGGGTTGTCCTGGTAACCGGTTCGCACCTCGACCACGTCGCCGGGCGCGACGTCGGTCGTGGTCTTCCGGCCGCCCCCGATCGGGGCGCCGAGCAGGTCGAAGTAGTGGTCCCAGTCCCAGTAGGGGCCCGGGTCCCAGTGCATGCTCTTGGTCGCGCCGAGGACGGTTCCGGGCACCTGGTCGTGACCGATGACGTGCGCCCGGTCGAGCGGGATGCCGTACTTCTGCGCGAGGTGTTTCACCAGTGCGGCGGAGGTCTGGTACATCGACTCGGTGAACCAGCCGGCGGTTCCGGCGAAGCCTTCGTGTTCGATGCCGATGGCGTGCATGTTGACGTACCAGTTGCCGGCGTGCCAGCCGACGTCCTTCGCGTCGAGGTGCTGGGCGATGTGGCCGTCGGAGGACCGGATGGTGTAGTTCCAGGCGAGGTAGGTCGGGTCCTGGGCCAACCGCACGGAGGGGTCGTAGTAGCCCTCGGTGTCGTGGATGACGATGTAGTCGAGCTTGGGCCCGCCCGGCCCGGTCCTGTCGGCGATGTCGTGGTTGCCGTAGTCGGTCGTGTTGTCCGGCGCATTGGCGGAGCCCTTGGCGTACGGCGCCTCCAGCCACTCGCAGTCGAGGCCGGACGGACAGTCGACACCGGCGTCGGCGGCGAGCCGCGCGGCAGGCAGGGCGACCGACTCGTCCGCGGCGAGGGTGACCCGCTGGCCGTCGGCGGTGACGCGACTCTCGCCGTCGCGCAGGGTCTGGTAGACCTGCCGGACGAAGTCGTGCTTGGCGCCGAACCGCGCCACCGCGTCACGCCAGGAGCCCAGGTCGTGGCCGCCGTCGTGATAGGACGCCAGCAGCGCGGCGCCGCCGCAGACGTTGGCGTTGGGCTCGCGCCGCAGCGCGTCGGCCGTCAGGCCGGTCAGCTCCGCCGCCGCCGCGATCTGGCTCGTGGCCTCGGTCGCGCGTCCCTTGTCCGCGCCGTCCCATGCCCCGGGCGCCCGGTCGCCGAGGTCGAACACCCCGTAGCCGCCGTCGGAGCTCGGCCTGCCCTTGTGGTCGTCCCAGCGGGACAGCATGTACGCCACGGCCTTCAGCAGCGGTTCCGGCACGCCCGTGGCCTCGGCCGCCTCGCCGAAGGCGGCTTCGCGCGTGGGCGCCGACAGCGTCGCCGTGCAGGAGACCCGCGGCCCGGCGGTGGAGGTGGAGGCCAGGACGGAGGGCGCGGCGGGGAACAGCGCCGCCGCCGCGACGACCGCGACGGCGATGCCGCGATGTGGAGTTCTCAACGTTGTGCGACCCCTTCTCGAATGCCTGAGGGGGGATCAGGCCGGGGCAATCACACCTCCGCGCGCGGCCGTGCGCCAGAGCGCCACGCAAATCTCGTCGAGATCGTAACTTTTCGCCAGACTGGCCGAGTCAGATGAAAATCCTCGCCCGGAGCGCACCTCCATCAGATCGCGACATCTGGTCGCGGGAGCCGCCGGCCGGTGCCACCCGCGGGCGGCGTGAGGGCCGAGCCCGCTCCTCCTGAGCCATGAGCACTCCTCTTGGGGGGATGTCCGTGCGAGAGCCGGGTTGAGGAAGTGTTACCGCTATCACTTCCGGCCGTCAAGGAAGCGGCCGGGCGGGCATGAATCTTTCACGCTCGACCGGCCTCCTCCCGTGCCCTAGGGGGGGCTGTGAGCAGGGAGACGAGCACAATTTCTGGATTCCGGTCGGCCGATCGGTCCGCAAGTGCCGCTTGACACCGTGGGCGGCAGGTTCTAGACCCTGATGTTACCGATAACTCACATCGTCGCCGATCCCGCGACCCCCTACCGGCCGGGAGTGCGGCTGCCGCCCACTCCGGCCTCACCACCCCCCCGACGAGGAGAAGAACGATGCACGACTTACCCGTTCGCCCGGCGGCCGGGCGGCGACGTTCGCCGGGCGCCGTCGCACTGCGCCCGCTCATGGGCCTGCTCACGGCACTCGCCACCATGGCGGCCACCGCGCTCACCTGGACGGCGCCGGCCTCCGCGGCCCCCGCGCCGCTGGTGAGCGTCGCCGCCGGCCGCTGCCTGGACGTGAAGGGCAACGTCGACACGCTCGGCACCGCACTGGACATCTGGGACTGCAACGGCCAGGCCAACCAGGGCTTCGAGTTCACCTCGGCCGGTGAACTGCGCACCATGAACGGCACGCGGTGCGTGGACGCCTACAACAACCAGACCTCGGCCGGCACGGCGGTGATCATCTGGTCCTGCAACGGCCAGAACAACCAGAAGTGGCGGCAGAACAGCGACGGCTCCATCTCCGGGGTCCAGTCGGGGCTGTGCCTGGACGTCGACCACGGGAACACGGCCAACGGCACCGCGGTCATCCTGTGGACCTGCAACGGGCAGAGCAACCAGAAGTGGAGCACCACGACCGGCGGCGGCAGCGCCCTCGTGGTCGACGCGGCCAGCGTCGTGCGCCCGGTCACCCGCGTCGGGTCGGGGACCCTGTACGGCCTGTCCGACGCGAACACCCCGCCCGTGTCGATCATGCAGCCGCTGAAGCTGCACCAGCTCCGTCAGCCGCCGCCGCTGCACGAGCACCGGCCGAACGGCTCTCCGGTTCCGATCGGCGACACGCTGAACATCTGGCAGAACGCCGCGGCCATCGGCGCCGTGATCACCGTCGACATGGCGGACAGCTTCGACGGCTTCCCCTACAACTGGACCAACTGGAACGACTGGTACAGCCGGATCGACAAGATGATCGCGGCGGCCAAGTCCGCGGGCGTCAGCAACATCGACGCCTGGGAGCCGTGGAACGAGCCGGACTGGACCTGGCCGTCGGCGTCGGGCGTCTCCTTCAACGACGGGTGGGTGCGCACCTACCAGCGGATCCGGCAGAGCGAGCCGAACAAGGCCATCATGGGGCCGAGCTACTCGTACTGGAACGTGAACGCGATGCGGGCCTTCCTCACCAACGCCAAGGCGACGAACACGCTGCCGCAGGTCGTGTCGTGGCACGAGCTGAGCGGATGGCAGCAGGTCACCGCCAACGTCCAGGCCTACCGGAACCTGGAGCGTGAGCTCGGCATCTCGCCGCTGCCCATCTCCATCAACGAGTACGCCGCGACCAGCGAGATCGACGTGCCGAGCAGCGCGAACCACTACGTGGCGCAGTTCGAGCGCGCAGGCGTGCGCGACGCCGAGCGGGCGTTCTGGTACGAGGCCGGCACGCTCAACGGCCTGCTGTACAACGGCCAGCCGACGGCGTCCTACTGGATGTACAAGTGGTACGCCGACCAGACCGGCAACATCGTCAAGGTGACCCCGACCACGTACAACGACGGCGTGGCCGCCTACGACGGCAGGACGTTCAGCCTGGTCTTCGGTGGTCAGGCCGGCAACAACACGATCCGCGTCGACGGGATCGGCGGCCTGGGCTCCTCGGTCACCGCGACCCTCGAGTACGTCCCCGGCTCGGGACGCAAGACGAACGTGGCGGCGGCGACCCGGGTGTGGTCGAACGCCTACACCGTCACCAACGGCAGCGTCACGATCCCGATCGCCAACCAGGACGCCAACGGCGCCTACCGGCTGGTCCTGACGCCGAGATGACATGCACGCAGGAGGCCGCCGGGCGCCCGGCGGCCTCCTCGCGCGCGCCTATCCCCGTATGCCTATTCCCGGACCAGGTGGACCAGGGCGCTGGCGTAGTCGCCGGGCGCCAGATCGGGGAACAGGCCGTGGGTGAGCAGGACGGCCCCGTGGTGGACCTCTCCCGTGGCCGCGTCGCGGTAGCGCGCGTCCGGGTCGAGGGCACGCAGCGGGATCCCCGGATCGGCGTGCCCGAACCGGCGGGCGCGGCGGTAGACGAGCACGGCGGCCTCCGCGCCGTCGGCGGCGAGGTACTGCACGGCCGACAGCTCGCGGTCCGGCGGCAGCAGGCGGTACTGCCGGCCGTGCTGGACCAGCGGGCGGATCCGCTTGTAGACGGCGACCAGCTCGGCCGCCCGATCGAGATCGGCCCGGCTCCACTCGGTCAGGGCCCCGCCGATCGCGAGCACCCCGGCCATGGCCACGTGGAAACGGAAGTCGAGGGGGATCTCCCGGCCGGTGTAGGGGTTGGGGCTGTCGGTGACCCACGCGCCCATCACGCGGGCCGGGTAGAGCTGCGAGAAGCCGTGCTGGATGTCGAGCCGGTCGAGGGCGTCGGTGTTGTCGGAGGTCCACACCTGGTCGGTGCGCCGCAGGATGCCGAGGTCCACCCGGCCGCCGCCGCTGCTGCACGACTCGATCCGCACGTGGGGGTGGGCGGCGCGCAGCCGGTCGAGCACGTCGTACAGGGTGTGGACGTGGCCCAGCCACAGCCGCTCGTCCGGCCCGGCCTCGGTGAAGGGACGGTTCATGTCCCACTTGAGGAAGTCGATGGCGTTCTTGGCCAGCAACTCGTCCAGCGTCCGGTGAAGCCAGTCCCCGACCTCGGGCCGGGACAGGTCGAGCACGAGCTGGTTGCGGTGCTCGGTACGAGCCCGGTGCGGCCGGTGGATCACCCAGTCGGGATGGGCGCGGTAGAGGTCGCTGTCGGGGTTGACCATCTCCGGCTCCACCCACAGCCCGAACCGCATGCCCAGCTCGTGCACCCGGTCGATCAGCGGCCCGAGCCCGTCGGGAAACCGGTGCGGGTTGGGATACCAGTCGCCCAGTCCGGCGGCGTCGTGGGTGCGGGCGCCGAACCAGCCGTCGTCCACCACGAACAGCTCCACGCCCATCCGGGCGGCCGACTCCGCCAGCCGGATCTGCCCGTCCAGTGAGACGTCGAAGCCCGTGGCCTCCCAGGAGTTGTAGAGCACCGGCCGGGTCTCGCCGGCGTGCGGCAGGACATGCCGGAGCTGGTGGTCGTGCCAGGCGCGGCTGGCCGCGCCGAAGCCGCCCTCGCTGTAGAGCCCGGCGCACACCGGCGTGACCAGCTCCTCGCCGGCGCCCAGCTCATGGGTCACGGGGTCGTGCCCGAATCCCGCGGACAGCGTCACCCGCTCGGTGGGAAGGCGCTGGGCGGTGAGCCGCCAGCTCCCGCTCCAGGCCAGCGCGCAGGAGTAGACCTCGCCGTGCTCCTCGCCCGCCGTGCCGTCGTCGACCATCGCCCAGGGGTTGGCCTGGTGGCCGGTGACGCCCCTGCGGCTGGTCAGGACGGTCTCGCCGTACGGCAGCTCCGTGCGGTGGAGGCGGGTCTCGGCGCCCCACTGACCGCGTACGGAGCTGAGCCGGTAGCCGTCCAGCCGGGGGAGCACCCAGGTGGCGGAGTCGGCCCGTACGACGGTGACGGGCTCGCCCTCGTTGCGCAGGACCAGGTGGCGCTCGATCACGTCGCCGTACAGGCGGTAGTGGCACTCCACGGCCAGCGGATAGTGACGGTCGGCGTACGCCAGCACCAGCTCCCGATCGGTGCGGCGTTGCCCGGTGAAGACGAGTTCCAGGTCGCGGGTGCCGTCGGCGAAGCGCACCTGCAGGCCGGCGTGCCCGTAGCACAGGCCCCCGGTCGCGACCAGGTCGAAGGAGCCCTCCAGCGGGTCCTCCACCGGCCGGAAGCCGGGCCGCGGCAGCCGCAGCAGCAGCGAGGCCGCCTGCTCGGCGGTGAGCCGCGGTCCCCAGTGCAGGACGCGCGGCCGGTCGGCCTCGTCGAGGTGCAGTACGTAGGAGGAAGACGGCCCGGACAGCACCCACAGGCGGTGTTCGGAGTCGTGGTGGATCATCTCAGCCTTTCGACGGCGAAGGAGAAGGCGGCAGGCATGCCGGACCGCTCCGCCCGCGTGGCGCGGCGGAGGGCCGTGGAGACGCGGGAGGTCAGGCGGGCGCGGGGCCGCTGCTCTCCCGCACGATGAGTTCGGGCTCGCTCCAGGCCGGGACGGCCGGGGCGTTCTGCGGGTCCAGCCTGCGGTGCAGCAGGCCGAAGCAGGCCCGGCCGAGGCCCTCGAAGTCGAGCCGCACCGTGGTGAGCGAGGGGTTGAGGTAGGCGGAGGGCGGGGAGTCGTCGAAGCCGACCACGCTGAGGTCGCCGGGGATGTCCCGCCCGGCCTCGCGGGCGGCCCGCATGACGCCCAGCGCCAGGTCGTCGTTGCCGCACAGGACCGCGGTGACCGAGCGGTCCGCGAGCAGGGAGCGTACGGCGAGGTAGCCGGATCGAGGGCTCCAGCCCCCGGGCAGCGGCTCGGGCACCGGGCGGCCGGCCGCATGCAGCGCGTCATGCCAGCCCTGGGTGCGCTGCGGCAGCGCGCTGGTGGAGGAGGGGATGGCCACGTAGTGGACGGTGCGATGTCCCAGGCCCAGCAGGTAGCGGGTCGCGTGCGCGGCCGCCGCGCGGTCGTCCAGCCAGACCTGCCAGGGGTCGTCGGGACCGTCGTCGGGCTGCCGCTCGACGGCCGCCGCGACCGGGACGTCCGCGGGCAGCGCCCGCAGCGCGCGCACGCCCGCGTCGTCGAAGGCGATCACCATGGCCGCCTCCCCGGGCCGGTTCAGCCGCAGGGCGATGTCCGCCTGGCCGGAGTCCCGCTCCAGCACGCTGATGCCGACGGAGAAGCCGGCCGTCCTGGCCGCCTCCTCCATGCCGCGCAGCGTGGCGGCGGCGCCGTACAGGGCGGTGTCGGAGGTGAGGACGGTGACCGAGCGGACCGGCCCCCCGGCCAGCGCCTGGGCGAGCCGGTTGGGCCGGTAGCCGAGCTCGGCGATGACCTGGAGGACCCTGGCCCGGGTCGCCTCGCTGACCCGGGCCTTGCCGTTGATGACGCGGCTGACGGTCTGCTGGGAGACACCGGCCACCCGGGCGACGTCCCAGATGCTCGCCGACCGCGTACGCGGAGCGTCCTGGGCAGGCATGTGACCGGTAACTTCCATGAGTCAGACCTTACTTGATGGCGGCGTTGGCCTCGGTGGTGATCTTCTGGGCGGCGTCCTGCGGCGACAGCTGGCCCAGCCAGACCTGGTTGAAGATGTCGAGTGCTTTGACGTTGTAGACGTCGGCCGCCTCGGTCAGCGGGTAGCCCATGGTGGTGCCCTCGGCGGCCTTCTTGAAGCCACTGACGTCGACGCCCTTGGCCTTCCACGCGTCGGCGAACACGTCGTTGAGCGAGGTGATGCCCGGCCAGACCGCGCCCGCCTGGGCGACGGCCTTCTGATGGCGCTCGGACGTCAGCCACTTGAGCAGCTCCCACGCTTCCTTCGGGTGCTTGGTGCCGGCGTACACGGCCTCGGTCAGGCCGTTGTAGACGCTGCCCTTGCCGGCCGGGCCCGCGGGAAGGTCGGCGACGCCGAATCCGCCGTTCGGCAGCGCGGTGTCGAAGGCGCGCAGCATCCAGCTTCCGTCCATCGCGGCGGCCGCCTCGCCGCGCCCGACGACCTGGTCCAGGGACGGGCCGTTCGGCGGGTTGGTAACGGTGGCGGGCACCGCGACGTGATACTTCAGCCGCAGGTCCTGGACGAACTGGATGGCCTGCACGCAGGCCGGCTGGTCGATGGTCCACCGGCCCCACGGCTTGTCCTGGAGCTTGCAGCCGTTCTGCAGCGCGAAGTTCCACCAGTCCTGCTGACCGGTGGGCGCCTGCATGGCGAGGCCGTACTGCTTGACCTTCTTGGGGTCGAAGCCGGGCTCGCCGGCGTGCTTGCCGTTCTCGTCGACCGTGAGCTTCTGCAGCGTCTTGACGAAGGTGCCGCCGTCGGTGGGGTTCCAGGTGAGGCCGTCGAGGTCGGCGGGGGTGAGCCCGGCGTCCTTGAGGGCCTTGGTGCTGTAGAAGAGCCCGATCGTGTCCCAGTCCTTGGGCAGGCCGTAGACCTTGCCGTCCACTTTCCAGCCCTCGGCGAGCTTGGAGTCGTAGATCGAGGTGTCCACCTTGTCCTGGGCGATGAGCGGCGCCAGGTCGGTGAGCACGCCCTCCTTGCTGAACTTGGGGAAGTAGGAGACGTGGTCCCAGAACACGTCGGGGGCCGAGCGGCCGGCGAGCTGCGTCTGGAGCTTGCTCCAGTAGTCGTTCCAGGCGTTCAGCTCGATCTGCACCTTGATGGTCGGGTGGGCCTTCTCGAACTCCCGGATCGACTGCTCGATCGGCGGCTTCTGCACCTCGTCCCACATGGCGTACCTGAGCGTGACGGCGCCGCCGGTCGAGTCCGAGTCGTCTCCGCCGCCGCACGCGGCGAGGGACAGCAGGGCCGCCGTCGCGACAGCAGATAGTGCGATTTTTCTGGACATATGTGCATGCCCTTCTCTCTACGGGGGGTGGTTACTTCAGCCCGGTGAGGGCGATCGAACGGACGATGTGCCGCTGGAACAGCAGGAAGATCACGACGAGCGGCAGCAGCGCGAGGGCGGCGGCGGCCAGGATCAGGTGATACTGGGAGGAGTACTGACCCTTCATGGCCGAGATGCCGAGCGTGACCACCCGGGTCGCGTCGCCGTTGGTGACGATCAGCGGCCACAGCAGCGTGTTCCAGGTCGTGATGAACGTGATGGTCGCGAGGGTGGCCAGGATCGGCCGGCTCAGCGGGAGCAGCACCCGGACGAGCACGGTCAGCGTGCCCGCGCCGTCGATGCGCGCGGCGGACTCCAGGTCCCTGGGGATCGTGCGGAAGTACTGCCGCACCAGGAAGATCCCGTACGGCGTGCCGAACGCGGTGGGCAGGATCAGCCCGAGATAGGTGTCGATCAGCCCGAACTCCCGCATGATCAGGAAGAGCGGGACCAGGGTGACGATCTGCGGCACCATCATCGTCGCGAGGTAGCCCCAGAAAAGCGCGTCGCGGCCGGGGAACGACATCCTGCCGAAGGCGTAGGCGGCCATCGTGCTGAAGACGACCTGGCCGGCCGTGACGGCCCCGGCGTAGATCAGCGAGTGCAGCAGGAAGCCGGCCATGTCGTACTGCGACCAGACCTGGGCGAAGTTCTCGAGCGTGACGGGGAAGGCGGGCTCCCAGGCGCGGGAGGTGAGCACCTCCGCGGGTTCCTTGAACGCCGAGTTCAACGTCATCAGGTAGGGCGCGACCGAGACCACGGCGCCCGCGAAGAGCGCGAGATACAGAGCGATCCTCTTCATCGGGTCCCCTTCATCTGGGTCCTCTTCATCGGGGTCATCAGGAGAAGTCGTAGACGGTGCGCTTGCGGAAGTAGAGGAACTGCACCGCGGTGACCAGCAGGATCAGCGCGAACAGCACCATCGCCAGCGCCGATGCGTAGCCGGACCGGAAGAGCTGGAACCCCTGCTGGTAGATGTGGAAGTTCAGCACGTCGGTCGCGCCGCCAGGACCGCCCTGGGTCATCACGAAGACCGTGTCGAAGATCTGGAACGACCCGATCGTGTTCGTCACCAGCACGAAGAACAGCGACGGCCGCAGCAGCGGCAGGGTGATCATGAAGAACCGCTGCACCGGCGTGGTGCCGTCGATCGCCGCGGCCTCGTACAGCGTGTGGGGAATCGCCTGCAGCCCGGCCAGCAGGATCAGCATCGTGTAGCCCGTGTACTGCCAGACGTTCACCGAGGCGATCACCGGCATGGCCCACGCGGGGTCGGTGAGCCAGTTGGGGCCGTCGATCCCCACCATGCCCAGCAGCTGGTTGACCGCTCCGTATCTCGGATCGAACACCCAGGACCAGATGATGCCGAGCGCCACCGGCATGGCCATCCAGGGCAGCACGAAGACCACCCGGAGCACCTTGCCGCCGCGCATCCGCCGGTTCAGCGCCAGCGCCAGCAGCAGCGCCAGCACGGTCTGCGCCGGGATGTTGAGCACCACGTAGTAGATCGTGTTGAGCACGGCCCGCCAGACCTCGGAGTCGGCGGCGAGCTCGCGGTAGTTGTCCAGTCCGACGAACGAGGGCGCGCCCATCAGGTTCCAGTCGAACAGGCTCAGCGCCGCCACGCCGAAGATGGGCGCCACCAGGAACAGCAGGAAGCCGGCGAGGCTCGGCGCGAGCAGGGCGTATGCCTCGGCGACGGGGCGAAGCCGCGTCGCGAGCCGGCGCTCCGCCCGGCGATGGCCTCGAACGGGCTGGGCGTAAGTGATGTTATCGGTCACATTCGTTCTCCATATGCCACCGGTGTATCCGGAGGGCTCAGGTGATGGAGAGAAGAGTTATCGATAACATCCGAGTCGTCAAGTGTTCGTGACGCAGGAATCGCCCCGGGGGGCCGCGAGTACGCCACTCGCCGGGGCGAGGCTCCGTTCAGTGCAGGCTCCGTTCAGTAGACGTAAGGGCCGGCCGCCGCCGGTTCGCTGGGGCGACGGCCCAGCTCTTCGCCTTTCCTCAGTCGGTCAACTGACTTGGTATCGACAAGTGGCCGATGTGTCGCTACCTTTCTTCTCAGTCAGTCATCTAACTCAGAAGGAGCCCAATCATGATCGTGGTCACGGGTGCCACCGGAAACGTCGGACGCCGGCTGGTCGAGCTGCTCACCGCAGCGGGTGAGCGGGTGACCGCCGTCTCCCGGCGGACCGCCGAACTGCCCGCGGGTGTACGGCAGGTGCGAGGCGACCTGGACGACCCCGCCGGGCTGAAGGACGCCTTCGACGGCGCGGACGCGCTGTTCCTGCTGGTGGCGGGTCAGGACCCGCAGGCGATCCTCGGCGCGGCCCGGGCCGGCGGGGTCCGGCGTGTCGTCCTGCTGTCCTCGCAGGGGGCGGGGACCAGGCCGGAGTTCTACCGCCACCCCGCCGCATTCGAGGACGCGGTGCGCCGGTCCGGCCTGGAGTGGACGATCCTGCGGCCCGGCGGCTTCCACTCCAACGCCTACGCCTGGGCGGAGTCCATCCGAGGCGGTCGTACGGCCGCCGCCCCGTTCGGCGACGTCGGCCTGCCGACCATCGACCCGGCCGACATCGCCGAGGTCGCCGCGACCGTCCTACGCGAGGGCGGGCACGCCGGCCGCGTCTACGAGCTGACCGGTCCCGCGCCGACCACGCCGCGGGAACGGGCGGCGGCGATCGGCGCCGCGCTGGGCGCGCCGGTGCGGTTCGCCGAGCAGACCCGGGAGGAGGCCCGGGCACAGATGCTGCAGTTCATGCCCGAGCAGGTGGTGGAGGGGACACTCGCCATCCTGGGGGAGCCGCTGGACGCCGAGCGGCAGGTCAGCCCGGACGTCGAGCGCATCCTCGGCCGTGCTCCCCGGTCCTTCGCCGACTGGGCGGGCCGCAACGCCGCCGCCTTCCGATGAGCCCGATCGAGGTGGTCCGTCGCCACGCCGGACGCGACGGCGCCGCCCCGCCCAACCCGCCCGGCCGCGTCGTCATCGAGATTGCGGTCGACCGAATTCTGCACCTCAACATCTGAAAAGGACCCCTCTCGTGCCCGTTCAGCACGTTCTCGACTCCACCATCCACTACCGCGACACCGGCTCCGGGGCGCCGATGGTCTTCCTGCACGGCAACCCCACCTCGTCCCACCTGTGGCGGCACGTCATCCCCGCGGTCGGCGAGGGCCGCCGGCTGGCCCCCGACCTGATCGGCATGGGTGGTTCCGGCAAGCCCGACATCGCGTACACGTTCGCGGACCACGCTCGCTACCTGGACGCCTGGTTCGACGCCCTCGGCCTTCACGACGTGGTCCTCGTGGGCCACGACTGGGGCGGCGCACTGGCCTTCGACTGGGCCGCCCGTCATCCCGGCCGGGTGCGGGGAATCGCCTTCACCGAGGCCATCGTCAAGCCGATGACCTGGGAGGAGTTCCCCGAAGGCGGCCGGGAGCTGTTCGCGGCGATCAAGACCGACGGCGTCGGAGAGAAGATGATCCTGGACGACAACGTCTTCATCGAACCGGGGCTGCCGGGCAGTGTCGCCACCCCCATGGACCAGAGCGATCTGGCCGTCTATCGCCGGCCGTACCCGACGCGGGACAGCCGCCTGCCGCTGCTGCGATGGGCGCGCTCGATGCCGCTGGGCGGTGAGCCCGCCGACGTGGTGGCCCGCGTGGAGGCGTACGACGCGTGGCTGGCCGCCAGCCCGCAGGTGCCGAAGCTCCTGCTGGCCTTCGCGCCCGGACCCGGCACGATGGTGCACCAGGACATGATCGACTGGTGTGCGGCCTCCATGGCCGGCCTCGAGATCCGGCGGTTCGACGAGGTCGCGGGGCACCATACCCCGGAGGACCACCCGGAGTTGATCGCCGCGGCCGTCGCGGACTGGGCGAAGGCGCACGGGCTCCGGTGACACCTGGGCGTCCTGTGCGTGCAAGTTTCCCGCGCGCCTCGGGCCGAGGTGGGCTTGACCGGGGGGTCGGAGAAGTTTTCCCGCCGGGGTTTCCTCGATGTGCGCGCGGTCCTACTGTGACCCCACTCCCGGCGTCGAGAAGGTTTCGGACCGTCGAAATGACGTCGAAGCGCTTCGACGCCGGGGGCGAACCCCCCACACCGGCGGCGTGAAGTCCTATCCGAACGTCAGCCGGAACGTGAACCGGCTCGGCTATGAGATCACCTCGTCGAGCGGCGGCATGGACTTCCGCGCCAACAGCTACTCCGTTTCCGTGAGCTGAGGCCACCGGCCCCTGCCCCGCGCAGGTCGCAACTGTCGGTGCCCTCCAATACGGTCTTCTCGGCACGCGGAGCCCCGTCCGCCTCTGGTTGCGGGCGGGACTCCGCGATCGGGCGGGTGCGACACGGATCTGTGCCTCGGATCGGTGACACGGACCCGTGACACGGATCGGGGGGACCGGATGGCGGACCGCAGGGCGTTGGACCTCGACTCGCTCGCGATCAGCGATCGGTTCAGGCTGTTCAACTTCACCAGGCGCGACGACCATGTGGCCTACCTCTGGGTGCTGCGGGCGATGGACCGGCTGCGGGAGGTGCACCAGGTCCAGGTGGACGCCGGGGAGGTGCAGGCGGCCCTGAACGAGCTGGCCCGGCTGCACGACGAGGTCCCCACGTTCGACGGCAACCTGCGCGACCGGCTGGACGCGCTGTACGACGACGGGGTGGTGCACCGGTTCGACGACGCGTCCCGGGCCGGCAACCTCGTCCGCTACCGCAACAGGCAGTCGGTCTACCAGTTCAGCGAGCTCGGTTACTGGGCCTACACCTCCGTCGAGGGACTGCTCGCGGCCCGCATCCAGGACGCCAACCTGTCGCGGCTGGTCTTCTCCGACATCCTGGAGGACCTCAAGGCGCTCGCGGTGGCCAACCGCGCGGGGGAGGGCGAGCAGGTCTACCGCCGGCTGTCCCGGCTGGACTCGGTGATGGAGGACATGGGCCGCCGGTCCGCGCACTTCCACGTGACGCTCGGCGAGATCATCCGGTCCACCGACGCCTCTCCCGAGACGTTCCTGCGTTACAAGAACGCCCTGCTGACGCACATGTCCGAGTTCATGGCGGAGCTCGACCGGTACCTGCCCCGCCTGGCCATGGCCGTACGGGACGTCGAGGCGAGCGGCCTGGCCTCCCTGCTCGACCGTGCGGCGGCGGCGGACGAGCGGCCCTTCATGGAACGGGACGAGCGGCTGGAGGACTGGCGCCGCCGCTGGTCCGTCCTGCGGGCGTGGTTCGCTCCCCAGGGGCCGGAAGAGTCCCGCGCCGGGGAGCTGCGCAACGCCACGCGCATCGCGGTGTCGGGGGTGATCGCGCTGCTGCGGCAGATCTCCGAGGCGCAGCGCGGCGGCGTCAACCGGGCCAGCCAGCTCCGGCATCTGGCCGAATGGGTGTGGAACGCGCCGGACGAGGGCGCCGCGCACGCCCTGATGGGTGCGGCGTTCAACCTGCGCAGCGCGCGGCACCTGGGCGCCGCCCACGAGGACACCGAACAGATCTCGCCCAGGGCGACCTGGTGGGACGCGCCGGGGGTGGAGGTGTCGGTCACGCTCTTCCGCAGCGGGAAGGCGCCCACCACCGGGGTGCCCGCTCCGGTGCGCGGCAATCCCGGGGCGCGGGCGGCGCTGCGTCGCGAGCAGGCCGCGGAGCGTGCGGCGGAGCGGGCGGCCGCCGGCCATCTCGCGGAGCTGGGCGCGCACGGGCGGGTGCTCGACGAGTCCGAGACCCGGGTCCTGCTGAAGCTGATGACGCGGGCGCTGGAGGGACGCACGGTCGTCGCCGGTCGCCTCAAGAGAGGCTCCGGCGCCGACGACGCCGTGATGATCCGGCTCGTGCCGAGCGACACCGGAAGCGCCGTGCGCACCGCGCAGGGACTGCTCCACCTGCCCGGGTTCCGGGTCGAGATCGCCGGGCGGACGCCGGTGACAGGCTCGGGGACTGGTTCGAAGGCAGGGGGTGCCAGGTGACGAGTCCGCGCGCCCGGTCCGCCGCCGGCGTCTCCGTCGCCGACCTCGGCTCCTACCAGCAGGCGGTCCGCCGCGTGCTGACCTGCGATCTGATCACCAAGGAGCGGCCGCGGCCCGGCGTGCTCGACCAGGTGCTGCGCTGGGCCGACGAGATGACGCGCGACTTCCGCGAGCTGCTCGGCTACACGCTGATCGCCACGACCCACCACGTGCGGCTGGTCCGCCGCCTCGACGTCCTGGACGACACCCAGCAATCGATCTTCTCGCGCAAGGGCAAGCCGTTCGACCGCCGCAGGCTGGCCTACCTGTGCCTGGTCCTCGGGTCGTTCCAGCGCTCCCGCATCGAGATCAGCCTGGCGGACCTGGTGCGGATCTTCACGCCGCTGGCCAACTCCATCGACGGCCTCGGCTTCGACCCCGCGATCGGATCGCACAAGGCGGCCATCGTCGACGTGCTGGGCTGGCTCGTGGACCGCGGGGCGCTCCGGCTGTCCGACGGCAGCCTGGAGTGGTGGGCGCGCGACACCGAACGCGGCGACGCGCTGTACGACATCGACCACGACATCTGCGCGGTGCTGTTCAAGCCGGCCCGGCCCGTCCAGCACCTCGGCAGCGCGGCCGGCCTGGTGCACGAGCCGCCGTATTCGAACCCGGCCCGCAGGGCGCGGCGGCTGCTCGTCGAGTTCCCCGTGGTGTACTACGCGGACGTCGAGCCCGAGGTGGCCGACGCGCTGCGCGCCCCGGGTCTCGCCGAGGACCTGGTCCGGTTCACCGGCCTGGTCCTGGAACGGCGCGCGGAGGGCGTCATGCTCGCCGACCCGGGCGGCGTCTTCACCGACCGGCCGTTCCCGGGCCGGGGCAACGCGGTGAGCCGGGCGGCCGGGCTCCTGCTGGCGAAGATCGCCGACCTGCTGGAGGACCCCGAGCACGTGCCGGAGTCGCTGCCCGTGCCCGCGCTCGCCGACGACCAGGCCGGCCTCGTGGCACGGATGGACGCGGGCCTGCCCCGCGATGGAGTCGTCGCCGAGCTCGCCTGGTTCCCGCCCGAGGCCGAGCGGTCCGGCGACAGGTCCCCGCCCGCCGAGGCGCCGTTCGTGGAGCGCAGCCGCCTGGAGACGATGACGGCCGAGCTGTACGACGAGTTCGGGGCGGCCTCGTTCACCACGAGCTGGCAGCAGGACCCCCGCGGGTTGCTCGACGCCGTCGTCGGCTTTCTCGCGGACCTGATGCTGCTCAGGCCGGTGCCCGGCGGCGTGCTGGTTCTGCCAGCCGCGCTGCGGTACCGCAACATCCGGGCAGCCCTGCCCACCCGGACCTCGGGCGGCCAGCTGGCGCTGGTGGCGCTGCCGGAGCCGGCCACGCGGAAGGGCCCGCCCCTGCAAGGTCCGCCCATGCGGGAGGTTTCGTCCACACAGGAGGAGGAGCGATGACGCCGCCGCCCGACCGGTTCCGTCCCAGCAGGGCCGGTGTGATCAACGTCTGGGACTACGTGGACGAGGAGTTCGCCTTCGCCGACGGGCGCCTGGTCCTGCGCGGGCACAACGGCTCGGGCAAGACCAAGGCGCTGGAGGTGCTCTTCCCGTTCATCCTCGACGGGGTGGCGGACGCCCGGCGGCTCGACCCGTTCAGCGGCGAGAACCGCACGATGAAGTCCAACCTGCTCTACCGGGGGCAGGAGGCCGAGTACGGCTATGTGTGGATGGAGTTCGCCCGCCGGGAGATCGGGGCGGAGCCCGCGCCGACCGACGAGACCGTCACTCTCGTCATCGGCATCCGCGCGCACCGGCACAGGGACGGGGTGCGGACCTCGTTCTTCGTCACCGACAAGCGCCTCGGCGTCGACTTCGGGCTGCTGGCGCCCGACTCCCGGCCGCTCACCGAGCGGCAGCTCAAGGCCGTCCTCGGTCCGGACGCGCACAGCGAGACCGCCACGCAGTATCGCGACGCGGTGGACGCCCGGCTGTTCGGGCTGGGCAGGGAGCGCTACACCCAGCTCCTCGACCTGCTGCTGGCGCTGCGCCGGCCGCTGCTGGCCAAGGACCTCGACCCCGACAAGGTCTCGGGCACGCTCACGTCGGGTCTCAGCCCCCTCGATGAGGAGCTCGTCGACCAGGCGGCGCGCGACTTCGAGAACCTGGCGGCGGTCCAGAAGCAGTTCGACGACTTCGCCGCCGCGGACTCGGCCGTGCGGGCGTTCCTGACCGACTACACGGCCTACCTGCGCACCCACGCGAAGGCCCGGCTCGCCCGGATCCAGAGCGAGATGGACGGCGCGGTGGAGCACGCCCGTACGCTCGTGCGGGCGGAGGAGACGCGCAAGGGGGCCGCGGCCGCACGCGAGAACGCGGCGGCGGCCGCCGCGGCGGCCGAGGCCGAGCGGGAGGGGCTGGAGCGCCGCCTCGCCGCCCTTCGCGCGGACGACGCCTACCGCGCGCGGGGCGAGCTGGAACTGCGCCGCCGTCAGGTCGTCAAGACCGGCGAGGAGATCGAACGGGAGCGTGCCCGGCTGGCGGACGGCGCGGAGCACCTGGCCGCCCTTGAAGGCGAGGCGGGTGAGCTCGCGGAGCGGCTGGAAGGCGCCCGGGCGGCGATCGTCCGCCACGCCACGGACCTCGCCGACGCGGCCGAGCGGGCCGGCGTCAGCCATGACGGGGACGGCCCGGCCGATACGGGGGAGGACCTGCTCACGACGGCGAGGGCACGCGCCGCCGCCCGCCGCGACGACGTCGCGAAGGTCCGCGACGAGATCGCGAGAGTGTCCGGGGCGGAGAGGGACCGCCTGCGGGCGGAGACCGACCAGGACAAGGCGGACAAGGACGTCGAGGAACGGGAACGGCGGTGCGAGGCCGCGGACGCCGCGCTGGCGGCGGCGCGCCGCCTCGCGCGGGAGGCCCTCGATGCCTGGGCCGTCCGCTGGGCCCGCTCGCCGGAACCTCCGGTAGACGGGCACCAGGAGATCGAGCACCCAGGGCACGAGCACCCAGGGCACGAGCGCCCAGGGGACGCGAGCCGGGAACACGAGCGCACGGAACACCAGCGCACGGAGCACGTGGACCTGCGGGATGACGAAGCGGTGGCGGGGCCTGCCGACGTGGAGGCGCTGGCCGAGGCCCTCGCCCACGCGGGAGACGCCGGGGCGCCGTCCCTGGCCGAGGTCTACAGCGTGCGGACCGAGGAACGGCGGACCGAGGCGGCCAGGTCCGCCGAACGCCTGTCCGCACGAGTGCGCGACCTCGCCGCCGACCTCGTCCGCCTGCGCCGCGAGCGGGAGGAGATCGCGGCGGAGCGCGATGAGGCGCCGCCGCACGACGACCGCCGGACGGCGGACCGCGACGGACGGCCGGGGGCGCCCCTGTGGCGGCTCGTCCGGTTCGCCGACGGCCTCGACGAGAAGCAGGCGGCCGGCCTCGAAGGCGCTCTGTACGGCGCGGGACTGCTGACCGCCTGGGTGCACCCGAAGGCACGGCACACCCTCGACGCCGTCGAGGTCCTGGAATCCGACGGCTACCTGGTCCCGCTCCCCGAGGACAGCCGTCCGTCCGGCCGAACGCTCGCCGACGTCCTCGTGCCGGAGGAGCAGGACCTGGTGCCGGCGGCGGTCATCGCGGACCTGCTGAGCTCGGTCGCGGTCTCCGACACGATCACGCCCTACCGGCGTCAAGAGGGGGGAGCGGCGCCGACGGTGACCGGCCGGGCCCAGTTCGGCCTCGGGCTCCTGGTCGGCGCCCTGCCCAAGCCGTCGCCCGAGTACATCGGGGCCACGAACCGGGCCGGCCGCCGCGCGGCCAGGCTCGCCGAATATGACGAGACGATCGGTGAGACGGCCCGGGCACACGAGGACGCCGAGCGCGACCTGGCGCGCGCGAACCGCCGCCTGGAGGACTTCGCCCGGGCCCGGCGGGAGCTTCCGTCCGCGACGGCGGTCGTCGAGGCGGTCACCCGCGTGTCGCAGGAGTCCGCGCTGCTGGCCCAGGCGCGGTCGGCGCTCGCGGACCGCCGCCGCGAACTCGACGCCGCGGTGGCCCAGGTCGACGCGGCGCGCCGGAGGCTGCGGCAGGTGGCGGCGGAGCGGAGCATGCCCGTCGCCCAACCGGAGGTCGACGCGGTCGCGCGGGCCGTCGACGACTTCCTCACGACGGCGCAGCGGCTGCACGACGGCCGCGAGCGGGCCGCGGCCGAGGAGCGGGACCTCGCGTCCCGCCAGGCCGCGATCGCCCGGCAGCGCGAGCGGCATGGCGCGGACACCCGCGCTCTGGAGGACAAGGAACGGGAGCACCGGGCCGACGTCGAGGAGCTCAGGGCGGGCGAGGAGGCCCTGGACGCGCCGCTGCGCGAGGTGCTCGCCCAGATCGGCGAGGCCGAGCGCCGCCTCGCCGAGGTCCGCGAAAGGTGCGAGGAGCACGCCGCCACGGCCGCGCGGGAGAACGAGACGCTGATCGTCGCCCAGAACGACCTCAAACACGGCCAGACATCCCTGGGCCAGGCGCTCGGGCACCTGTTCGAGCATGTCGCGTCGTTCGGGCCGTACGCGCACCCGGAGTTACGCCCGCTGCTCGGCGTCACGGTGACGGCGCCGTGGCCCGCGCATGTCGGCTGGCCCGAGCCGGCGGAGGCGGCCGCGTCGGTGGCCGCGGAACTGTCCGCCCACTCCGGCGGACCGCCGCCGGACCCCGCCGCCCTGGTCGGCCGGGTGCTGCCGGGAGACGTGGCCGCGCTGCTCGACGCCTTCGCCGCGCAGATGGCGGACATTCGCGTGCCGGGGGAGAGCGCGCTCAAGAACACCGCCGGGCGGCTGTCGGCCTCGCTGCGGACGTTCCAGGACGCACTCGACGGCTGCGCGGAGGACTACCGCCTGGAGCACGATCCCACCGGCGTCGTCATGGTCTACGTCAGCGACGAGGGCGGACGTAATCCGGTCGCCGCGTTCGCCCGGCGCGTCGCCGACCGCGTCGCGGAGCAGGGGCTGCTGCTGGAGGAGCGGGAGCGGACGGTGCTGGAGGACGAGTTGCTCACCGCGCTCGCCCAGCAGGTGCACGACCGGGTCCGCACCGCGCGCGACCTGGTGCGCGGGATGAACGAGGACACCCGGTCGCGGCCCATGTCGTCCGGCACCAGGATCGGCATCCGGTGGGGCCGTTCCGACCGGCTGAACGACCGGCAGATCGCGGTGTCGCGGCTCCTCGACCGGGACGCGCAGGGGCTCGGCGCGGCGGGGCTGGGCGAGCTGCGCGGCCTGCTGCGGGAGATGATCCGCGACTACCGGGCCGCCCATCCGCGTGCCACGTACCGGCAGGCCCTGGCCGACGTGCTCGACTACCGCAGCTGGTACGGCTTCGAGCTGGTGCTCGCCGTGCCGGGGGAGAAGGAGGTCAAGCTCACCCGGGCCAAGCACGAGGAGATGTCGGGCGGGGAGAAGTCGGCGGCCATCCACCTCCCGCTGTTCGCCGCGGCCAACGCCCTCTACTCCTCCGCCAAGCCCACGTGCCCGCGCGTGATCGCGCTGGACGAGGCGTTCGCCGGCATCGACGACCGATACAAGCCCGAGCTGCTGGGCCTGACCGTGAAGTTCGGCCTCGACCTGTTCATGACCGGCCACGACCTGTGGGTCCATTTCGACACCGTGCCGATGGCCGCGCACTACGACATGCACCACGACAAGAGCGCCCACGCCGTGTCGGCGATGCTGATGCTCTGGGACGGCGCCCAGACCATCGACGCCGACGCCGGCTTCTCCGGCAACGAGGAGCTGGCCGAGACGCTGCTGGGCTTCCGGCCGAGCCGCCGGGCCCCCGCCATCGCCGAAGGCACCCTCCTCGCCGCCGACGGCGACGAGGAACCCGACGACGTGGAGGTCGCGATATGACGTCGGCCTCGGAGGCGGTGGAGCGTTACCGGGGAGCGGAATACGAGCGCCTGTTCCGCGCCGCGCGGCGCCGCCTGGAGAAGAACGGCGGCAGCCTGGACGGACCGCCGGTCGGGGTCGGCAATCCCGACGAGGCGGAGCGCAAGGCGATCATCGGCATCACCGGCGACTACCGCGACCCGGGCGTCAAGCACATGAGCGTGACACTGAGCGAACTCGACGCCGTCGTACGCGCCGGCACCGGGCTCACCCTCGCCGCGCTGCTGGAAACGATCGGCGGTCCGCTGCGCAACCGGCCGCGTGAGGCGGCCCGCGCCCTCGCTGCCCGCGGTGACGCCCTGCGGCCCGCGAAGGAGAGCCCGCTGTACGAGAGCGCGGAGTGGTACCGCGAGTGGCTCGACGAGGTGAGCCGCGACGGCACCGTCAGCAGGCTGGCCGGCCGTTCGCGCACGGCCGGGGCTCTCGCGCGGGCCGCCCGCGTCCTGGAGTTCCTGGAGGCGCGGACCGAGGGCTGCCTGCCGGTCACCCTCGCCGAGCTGGCCGCCAAGATCACCCACCATCCGAAAGCCCTCGACCATCCGGGCACCCTGTCGACATTGGTCCTGCGTGCCCTGGCGATGCGCGCCGGCGTTCCCGCTCCCGGCTCTGCGGAGGAGCGCCGCGACCTGTGGGATCGCCATGAGGTGGTCGTCGACGACCTCGCCAGCCGGATCCTCGTCCTGAACCTGCCGGCGGAGGGCGAGGGGCTTGGGGAGTGGCTGACCGGAGCCGCCCGCTTCGGCGCGCCGTTCCAGGTCACCCTCCACCAGCTGAACACCTTCCCTGTCGTCCTGCGCGCTCCGGTGGTCCACGTCTGCGAGAACCCGGCCGTCCTGCGGCGCGCGGCGGCCGAGCTGGGGCCGCAGTGCCCGCCCCTCGTCTGCACTGAGGGGCGCCCGTCGACGGCCTTCCACCGGCTGGCGGCGCTCGCCGTAGAGGGCGGGGCCCGCCTGCGGTACCACGGCGACTTCGACTGGCCGGGAGTGGACATGGCCGGTGTCGCCGCACGGCGCCACGGCGCGGAGCTGTGGCGCATGACCGCGGCCGACTACCTCGCCGGTCTCGCGCACCTCGGCGACCTCCCCGAGGGCGACGAGCACCTCCGGCTCTCCGAACGGGCGGTGCCGACGCCCTGGGACCCCGCGCTGGCCGAGGCGATGCGCGAGCGGGGGAGCGCCGTCTACGAGGAGTCCGTCGCCGACTCCCTGCTGGCGGACCTGCGGGGGTGACACGGCGCGAGGGGCGGTCGTACGTTGACCTGCGTGGCCTGCGCGACGAAGGAGTCACCGTGAGCGAGACGACCAGCACCCATGTCTTCCGGGAAGCCCGCGACCTGCTGCTCCGCCTGAGGGAGGAGCCCGAGCGGGCGGCACGCGAGTTCGCCTGGCCGGTCTTCGGCGACAGGTTCAACTGGGCCACGGACTGGTTCGACGCGATCGCCCGGGGCAACCCCCGTACGGCGCTGTGGATCGTGGAGGAGGACGGATCCGAGCGGCGCTACTCCTTCGACGAGATGGCCCGCCGCTCCGACCAGGTGGCGGCCTGGCTGGCCGCCCAGGGGGTCGGCAAGGGCGACCACGTGCTGCTGATGCTCGGCAACCAGGTCGAGCTGTGGGAGTCGATGCTGGCCGTGATGAAGCTCGGCGCGGTGATCATGCCGGCGACCACCGCCCTGGGCGCGGCGGACCTCGCCGACCGCGTGGCGCGAGGTCGTGTCCGGCACGTCATCGCCAACGCGGCCGACACGCACAAGTTCGACGGAGTCCCGGGGGAGTACGGCCGCGTGTGCGTGGGCGAGACCGAGGGCTGGCTGCGCTACACCGACGCCTACACGGTGGCGGAACCCGAGCCGTTCGAGGCCCGGACCTCTCCCGGCGACCCGCTCCTGCTGTACTTCACCTCCGGCACGACGAGCAGGCCCAAGCTCGTCCGGCACACGCAGGTGTCCTATCCGGTGGGGCACCTGACGACGATGTACTTCATCGGGGTGCGGCCGGGCGACGTCCACCTCAACATCAGCTCGCCCGGCTGGGCCAAGCACGCCTGGAGCTGCTTCTTCGCGCCCTGGAACGCCGAGGCGACCGTGTTCGTGCACAACTACTCCCGCTTCGACGCCGCCGCCCTGCTCGGGCAGATCCGCCGCGCCGGGGTCACCACGTTCTGCGCGCCGCCCACGGTCTGGCGGATGCTCATCCAGGCCGACCTGGGCGGCGGCCCGGGCAGCCTGCGCGAGGCGGTCGCCGCGGGGGAGCCGCTGAACCCCGAGGTCATCGCCCAGGTGGAGCGGGCGTGGGGGCTGACCGTCCGCGACGGGTACGGCCAGACCGAGACGACCGCGTTGATCGCCAACACGCCCGGCGCGCCCGTGAAGGCCGGTTCGATGGGCCGCCCCCTTCCCGGCGTCCCGGTCGTCGTCGTCGATCCGGTGACCGGCCGGCCGGCGGACGAGGGGGAGATCTGCCTCGACCTCGCCGCCCGCCCGGTCAACCTGATGACCGGCTACCTGGACGGTGAGGAGGGGGCCATGTCCGAGGGCCTCTACCACACCGGCGACGTCGCGGTCAGGGACGCCGACGGCTCGATCACGTTCGTGGGACGCACCGACGACGTGTTCAAGGCGTCCGACTACAAAATCTCACCGTTCGAGCTGGAGAGCGTGCTCATCGAGCATCCCGCCGTCGCGGAGGCGGCGGTCGTGCCCGCCCCCGACCCGATCCGCCTCGCCGTCCCGAAGGCGTACGTGGTGCCGGCCGCGGGCTGGGAGCCGAACAGGGAGACCGCCGCGGCCATCCTGCGGCACGCCCGCGAGAGGCTCGCGCCCTACCAGCGGGTGCGCCGGCTGGAGTTCGCCGAGCTGCCCAAGACCATCTCGGGGAAGATCCGCCGGGTCGAGCTGCGGGCCAGGGAGAGCGACGCCGCGCAGGCCGGCGCCCCGCCGTCCGGCGAGTGGCGGGACGACCAGTTCCCCGAGCTGCGCGCCTGACCCGGCCGGACCGTCACCGCGCGCCGTGCGCGAGGAGACGGGCGACCGGCTCCTCGGTCAGCCCCACGACGCCGTCGAAGTCGGTCGACCGGCTGACGGCGGCCCAGCGCTCCGCCTCGGCTATGCGGGAGCGGGACGCCTGCTCGGCCATGCGCAGCGCGTCGGAGCCGAGCAGCAGCCGCAGCGGCGGGTCGTCCACGTCGACCAGCCCGGCGATCACCCTGGCCGCCCGCCGGGGATCGCCCGGCTGGGCGCCGTCCACCGCGCGCCGGTAGGCGTTGACCCGGCCGACGGTCTGCTCGTAGTCCGCCCCCACCGGCGGGATGCGCATCGACGAGCCGCCCCAGTCCGTACGGAACCCGCCGGGTTCGACGATCACCACGGTGATCCCGAGCGGCCGGACCTCGCTGTTCAGCACCTCCGAGAACCCCTCGACGGCGAACTTGGCCGCCTGGTAGGCGCCGAGCCCCGGAGTGCCCCCGACCCGGCCGCCCACGGAGCCGATCTGCAGGATGTGACCCGACCGCCGCGCGCGCAGCACCGGCAACGCGGCCCTGGTCATGGTGACGACGCCGAACAGGTTGGTCTCGAACTGCGCCCGGAAGTCCTCGTCGGAGGTCTCCTCGATGGGCGAGGAGTTCGCGAACCCCGCGTTGTTCACCAGCACGTCCAGCGATCCGAACTCCTCGACGGCCAGCCGTACGGCCCGCTGCGCCGCCTCGGGGTCGGTGACGTCCAGCGCGACGGCGCGCGCCCGGTCGCCGTGGGCCCGGACGAGGTCGTCCAGCCGTTCCGGCCGGCGGGCGCCGGCCACGAGGCGGTCGCCGCGTTCGAGCACCTCCCGGGCCAGCGCGTGTCCCAGACCACGGGACGCGCCGGTGATGAGCCATGTCCTCTGCATGATGTGTCGTTTCCTTTCAGTCGAGTCTCAGCGCGCCGCGCCCGCCGGGACCCGCGCGGCCGCCTCGGCGGCGGGCGCCGTGCGGCGGCGCGCACCCGGGACCAGCAGGGCCACGGCGACGGTGGCCGCCAGCGTCACGGCCAGCACCAGGAAGGCGGTGGTGAAGCCCGACTCGTACGGCAGGCCGTCGGGACGCAGGTGTCCGGTGATCACGGAGCTGATCACGGCGGTGCCGATGGAGCCGCCGATGGTGCGGATGTTGGTGTTCATTCCGCCGGCGACGGCGGTCTGGCCGGCCGGCACGCTCTGCACGATCAGGTTGGTCATCGAGGCGTAGGCCAGGCCGAGACCGAGCCCGAACACGGCGGTCGCGACGGCGAGCTGCCAGGGCCGGTCGTGCCAGAGGGCGACGCCGGCGCTCGACAGCGCGCCGAGCGCGCATCCCCACACGAGCTGGGCCTTGACCCCGGCGACGCGGGAGAGCGGGCCGCTCACCGTCCCGGCGACGGCCATCGTGACGAGCATGGGCAGCATCAGCAGCCCGGCCTCGGTCACGCTCGATCCGAAGCCGTAGCCCGTCACGGCCGCCGGCATCTGCATGAACTGCGGCAGGAAGGCGTACGAGGCGAACATGCCGGCGCCGAACAGCAGCGCCACCAGGTTGGTCGTCCACACGGCCGGAAGCCGCATCATGCGCATGTCGATCAGAGGGTCGCGCGAGCGCAGCTCGACCGTGATCCACGCGGCGAACAGCACCGCGGCGCCCGCGAGCGGAGCGACGACGGCGGCCGAACCCCAGCCCCAGGCGGACGCCTCGCTGAGCGGGACCAGCAGCGCCACCAGCCATCCGGACAGCAGCGCCGCGGCCGCCCAGTTGACCCGGCCCGGCGTGCGCACCGGGGATCGGGGAACGTTGCGGTAGGCCAGGAACGCGGTGGCGACGACGATGATCGCTGGGATCCAGAACAGCCAGCGCCAGCCGAGGGCGTCGACGATCGGCCCGGCGAGCACGATTCCGACGCCGCCGCCGACGGCGATGACGGCCGACAGGATGCCGACCACCGAGGGCACCCGGGCGGCGGGAAACTCGTCGCGCACGATCCCGAACGACACGGGGAACACGGCCCCGCCGAGCCCTTGGACGACCCGGCCGACGATCAGCACCCCGACGTTGGGGGCGATGGCGGCGACCAGGCAGCCGAGCGCGATGGCGGCCAGGGCGACGAGCAGCGTGCGATCCTTGCCGATCATGTCGGCGATGCGGCCCATCAGCGGCGTGGCGACGGACGCGGACAGCAGCCAGGCGGTGAGCACCCAGGTCACCGTGCTCTGCCCGGTGTGCAGGTCGTGCTGGATGGTGGACAGCACGGGGCTGACCAGGGACTGCAGCATGGAGAACGAGGCCGTGGCGGCTGCCAGCGCGAGGAAGGTCAGCCGTTGCGGCGAGGTGGTGCGTGACATCGGACATCCTTCGACAGGAGGAACCCGCGCGACGAGGCGCGCCGGTGACGCCGCCCCGGCCACGGGACGGCGTGAAACGAAGACGACGATCAGGGCGGTGTCGACAGGGAAGACGCGAACGCGATCGCCCGCCTGCTAAAGTCGAGGCGTGCCTCCACATTAGCGGAGGTATGCCTCCGGTTCAACCTCGGGAGGAGACCGGTGAAGGAGAAGGCGGCCGAAGGCCCCCGGACGAGGGTGCGACGCCCCCAGCGCGCCGACGCCCGGCGCAACTTCGACGCGCTGCTCGCGGCCGCGCGGGAGGCGTTCGCCGAACACGGCACGGCGGCCTCGCTCGAGGACATCGCCCGGCGCGCCGGTGTCGGCATCGGCACGCTCTACCGCAACTTCCCGACGCGGCAGGACCTGTTCGACAGCGTTTACCTGGACGAGATCGACGAACTGTGCGGCGCCGCGGGGCAGGTCGCGGACCTGCCGCCGTGGGAGGCCCTGGCCGCATGGCTGCGCCGGTTCGTGGACTACGCGGCCACCAAACGGGCCATCTACGAGGCGCTCAACCGCGACTCGGAGATGATGCGGTCGAGCCGGACCGCGATGTATGCGGCGGGGGAGCCGCTGTTCGACCGGGCGAGGGAGGCCGGGGAGGTCCGCGGCGACGTGACCTTCGACGACGTCCTGCGGATGATCTCCGGCATCACCGGGGGCGGGTTCGTCGACGACGACCAGCGTGAGCGGGTGCTGCGCATGGCCCTCGACGGCGTCCGGGCCCGCCCGGCCTGAACTCTGGGGGAAAAGCAGGAAGCCGGGCGGGGCCGACGGCCCCGCCCGGCTGATGTGCCCGGCCTGTTACGTGCGGATCGGCTTACCCGGCGAGGGGCGTCACCGCGATCTTGTCGATGATCGGGGCGTACTTCGATCGGAGCAGGATGTCCGGGAAGGTCTCGGAGATGTAGGTGTCGCCGTCGAAGTTCGGCAGTTCTCGCGAGGCGAAGGCGACGGTGTTGGCTCCCTTCCTGAGCGGGACGGGGATGGTCAGCTCCCAGAAGTTGTCGGCGTGGAACGAGTGGGGGAACCAGGCCCGCCGCGGTGTGGCGCCGTTGACGGAGATCTCGGCGTGGCGGGCCAGCGGGTCGGGGTTGTAGTGGGACGCGGGGGACTGTTCGGGGTTGGAATAGCGAACCGTCAGTGCGTACGTCCCGTTCCTGGGAGCGGTGACGTCGAAGGTCAGCGTGCCGGCGTCGCCGGGGGCGCCGCCGATGTCGGTGACGGCCTTCCCGCCGCTCGCCAGCGGATAGGCGGCCACCTTGGCGGCGCCGGCGACGTGGGCGGACTCGGCCTCATACCAGGTCTGCGTGAGCGCGCCCTCGGTCTTCTCGGCCCGCAGCCGGTCCAGCCGCACCCTGCCCGTCCGGGCGGTGTATGTGATCTTGTTGACGCCGCCGGACAGGAACGCCTTGATCTGGGAAGATCCGGACGGCTCGGCGATGTCCTGCCCGTTGACGGTCAGCGTGCCCTTGCCGCCGCCGCGCAGGTCGACGCCCAACGTGGACTCGCCGTCGCCGGGCGAGTAGACCCAGAACGTGGCCGACTGTCCCTTGCGCAGGTCGGCCACGCCGGAGCCGGACACCTTTTTCTCGCTGTAGCCGGTGCGCGCGCCGTCGAGCGTGGCGTACTCGGCCTCGTAGATCGCCTCGCTCGCGGCCGGGTTGGCGAGGGAGAGGTCGATCTTGTCGACGATCGCGTCCCCCTTGGTGGCGCGGGTGCCGTCAAGGCTCCTGGCGGCCAGGGTGATCGTGTGGTCGCCCTTGGACAGCGTGACCTTCGTGTCGGTGTGGTCCCAGACCACCCACTTGTAGGCGAGCGGAAGGTGGAGCTCCCGCTCATCCTTGCCGTCGACCCGGAGAAAAACGTTGGTGGGGCCCTGCTCCTGAACCCCGCTGTAGGTGTTCAGCGAGTTCGCGAAGACCGACAGGTCGTACGTGCCGTCCTGCGGGACCGACACCGTGAAGTTCAGCGTGACGTCGGAGCCGGTGCGCAGCCCGCCGACGTCGTAGCCGCCGGAGGTGTAGAACTTGCCGACGTCGGACGGGGTGCCCTCGGGGCCGTTGCGGCTGTACCCCGCGCCGGTGTGGCCGGCGTCCTCCGCCTCGTACGTGGCCTGCCAGAGCGTGGTCGCCGGGGTGCCGGAGGCGGCGTGCTCGCCGGGGGTGAGGATGATCTGGTAGGCCGACGACTCCTTCAACGCGGGCAGCGCGGACCCGAACTCGAAGGTCACCGTGCCGTCCGTGACCTTCTGGTTCAGCTCGGCGACGACGCGGGGCTGCGCGGAGTCGCCGATCTGGCCGGTCCACGGGATCTCCTGGACCAGGGCGTGCACCGTGCTGCCGAACAGCGCGGTGTCGACGTCGTCGAAGTGGATGCCGACGAGACCGGACGCCCCGCCGAACAGCGCGCGGGCCTGCGCCTTGGCCTTGTCGAGCGTCGCGACGCCCTGCAGCGTGTAGCTGACGTTCGGCCGCGGCGGGGTGACCTTGACGGTGTTGCCGGTCATCTGGCCGTAGGCGTGCAGCAGCCACCACTGGCCGTTGCCGCGGTTCGCCTGCACCGCCGAGTCGGACAGATTGCCGTCGATGTTCCAGTACGCGATGTCGGCGTCGACCTTCGACTCCTCGATGGCCGAGGCCCACTGGACCATCTGGCCGGGCACCGAGGTGTGGTAGTTGAAGGCGTACTCGTCGAGGTTGATCGGGAGTTGCCTGCCCTCATACGGAGTGCCCGTGAAGATGGCCTGCTCCCACTGGCGGTACTTCGCCACGTTGGTGCGGATGCGGGCCGGGTCGCCCAGCTCGTGCCAGGTCATGACCTCGGGAACCGTCCCCGCCTGCACGGCGTGCCGCAGGAAGCCCTGCACCTGGTCGTACAGGACGCTGGTGTTGGGGCCGGCGATCCTGGCCTTCGGCATCTTGCCCTTGATCAGGGCGTTGACCTCGTCCCAGGCCCTGAAGTAGTACTGGGGGTCGCTCAGCCAACTGATCTTGTTGTAGCTCCATGCGCCGGTGCCGAACATGTTGCCCTCGGGCTCGTTGAACGGCACGAAGACGATGTGGTCCTGATATTTCGGGTCGAGCGCGCGGACCTGGTCGACCTGCTTGGCGATCTTGGCCTTGAAGTCGTTCAGCCTGGCCTCCGGCGTGTCGCCCGGCCACTGGTAGGGGAAGCCCCGGTAGATGTCGGTCATGTAGATGTACACGTCGCCGCCGGTGCTGTCGGCCAGCGGCTTGACCACCTCCAGCGCGTCGGCGCCGGGGTGCTGCGGGCCGTCCTGGGCCTTCGTCGCGACCGTGCGCAGCCGCATGCCCTCGAGGAGGTTGGAGGTCGGCACGCCCTCGCCGTACACGCCGTACAGGGTGCCCGACGCGCCGCCGTGGAAGGCGCCGGTCTCGGTGCCGAGGTCGATGGTCAGGTCGTTCGCGACGACCTTGACCGTGGCCTCGACCGTGGTCCCGTACGCGGTGCCCTTGACGGTGAACCGGCCCGGTTTGGCGTAATCGGCCGGGTCGACCGCCTCCCAGGTGACCGGCACGCCCCGGCGGATGCCGTCGGAGAACTGCGCGTCGACGGTCGCGGGCAGTGCGGGCGCGGTGCCCGGGTAGGTGGTGATCTCGAAGGAGGTCTGCTCGACCTTGGTGAGAGTCGCCTTGTGGTCTCCGGCGAGCTCCGCGACCTGCTCGGCGTCCATGGCGGCGTCGTAGACGCGGAAGTCGTCAAGGTCGCCGGCGAGGAAGGGGTGCCCACCCCAGAACGCCTTGCCCAGGAAGCCGGAGGTGCTGTTGCGGTCGGAGTGCATCACCGCGGCCAGGTCGATCTGGGCGGTGGCGCTGCCGATGGCCACGCCGTTCACGTAGTAGGTGAGGGTCCTGCCGTCGATCGTGGTGACGAGATTGACCCACTGACCGGTCGGCAGCTTCTGCGCGCCCGGCACCCCCACCTCGGCGCTGCCGTTGACCGGCTTGATGGACGATCTCGTGGTGGCGTCGCCGGCGTAGGACGGGGTGACGAAGGTGGCGGTCCCCGCGTCCCTGCCGAGGTTGTAGACCCACTGGAAGTCGGCGCCGCCCGCCCACTTCAGCCAGGTGGAGACCGTCATGGCGTGGCGGTCGCGGAACAGGCCGTTCGGGATCGTCACGTAGGGGGCGGTCGCCGAGCCGGTCGGCCCGCCGGGCAGCGAGAGGGCCTGGCTGCCGTCGGGACCCGCGGCGGCCTTGGCCGCGCCGGGGTTGGCCAGGGCTCCGTCGAGACCGGACGGGGAGCGGTCCTCGACGACGCCGCTCGACAGGTCGCCTTCGAAGTCGTAGTGGAGGACGAGTGCCGGTGCGGCGGCGCCGAGTGCCGGTAAGGCGGCGAGAGGGATCGCGGTCATCGTGAGGGCGGAGGCGAGAACGGCGTGAGGCACGAGCCTGCGTGCTCGCCCGGACAAGGGTACGGCCATGCGCTGTCCCAATCGGGGGGAGTGAGGGGTGTAGTGGACTCGAGAGTCGAATCGATTCGGCGAATCGATTCGACTGGACGATAAGCGGGCTGCTGCGAGATGGTCAAGGACTGGAAACCCGCCCGGCACGTCATCGTCATCTCGCTGTCACGGCGGACACTGCAGATGTCTCTGCAAATCGTGCCGCGAATCCCATTGACGAGTGCGAGGGACCGGGCCTATCGTCAGCGAACCGATTCGCCGAATCGGTTCGACCCCGATCGAAAAGACTCGGATCGAAAGACTCGGATCGGATACAGGCGCGTAACGCTGTCAGTGGAGGTCACGTCAATGAGACCAGGGTCAAGCGGCCGGCGTGCGGCCGGGATGGGTGCGGCGGTCCTCGCGGCCGCCGCCGGGCTCGCCGCCTGCTCGTCACCGTCGGACGGCGCCGGCTCGGCGAGCCCGAGCCAGGCCGCCGGAAGCGGGACCTACACGATCTGGGATCCGTACCCCCAGTACGACAAGAGCTCCGACTGGGTGAAGCTGCTGGAGTCGTGCGGCACCCAGGCGGGGGTGAAGGTCGAGCGGACCGGCTACGACACCAGTGACCTGACGAACAAGGCGCTGCTGGCCGCCCAGCAGGGCAACTCGCCGGACGTCCTGATCGTGGACAACCCCGTGGTCTCGACGCTGGCCGAGGCCGGCGTGCTGACGACGACCGAGGAGAACAAGCTCGACGTCTCCTCGATCGCGCCGAACCTGCTCGCGGCCGGCCAGGCCGGCGGCAAGACGTACGGGGTCCCGATCGGGGCGAACACGCTCGCGCTCTACTACAACAAGGAGGTGCTGAAGAAGGCCGGGGTCGACGCGGCCGCGGTGAAGGACTGGGCGTCGCTGACCGCCGCCCTGGAGAAGGTGAAGGCGGCGGGCAAGAAGGGCATCACGTTCTCGGCGATCGGCACCGAGGAGGGCAGCTTCCAGTTCCTGCCCTGGTTCTGGGGCTCCGGCGCGAACCTCACCAAGCTGGACTCGCCCGAAGGCGTCTCGGCGGTGGCCCTGTGGGCCGACTGGCTCAAGAAGGGCTACGCGCCCAACTCGGTCATCAACAACACCCAGACCACGAGCTGGCAGGAGTTCGCCGGCGGCGACTACGCCTTCGCGGAGAACGGCACCTGGCAGCTCGCCAACGCCAAGAAGACCGGCTTCGACTACGGCATCATCCCGATCCCCGCCAAGGGCGGCGGCACCGCGCCCGCCCCGACCGGCGGCGAGTTCGTCAGCATCCCGGTGCAGTCGGACACCGCACGCTACGCCACCTCCCAGAAGCTCGTGAGCTGTCTGACCAGCACCGACAACTCCCTGGCGACCACGACCACGCTGTCGTACATCGCGCCGACGGAAGCGGTGCAGGGCAAGCAGGTCGCCGCGAACCCGGAGCTCGAGGTGTGGGTGGCGGCGGTCAAGGCGGCCAAGGGCCGCACCAGCGACAACCTCGGCACGAAGTACCCGAAGATTTCCGAGCCGATGTGGGGCGCCGTGCAGGCGGCGCTGAGCGGTTCCAAGGCTCCGCAGGAGGCGATGGCGGCGGCGCAGTCGGCGGCGGCGAGCGCGACCCAGTAATGAGCATGAGCCGAGTGACGCGATCGCCGGTGGGTGCCGCCCGCGCCTCCGTCCCCGCTCAGGGGCGGGAGCGCCGGGCGGCACGCACCCGGCCGGGGAAGCGGGCGCAGGGACAGCGGGCGACAGGGCAGTGGGCGGCGTGGGCGTTCCTCGCCCCCGTCGTCGTCTACCTGCTGGTCTTCTACGCCTACCCGCTGTATCGCAACGTCGAGCTGAGCCTGCGCAACTACACGGTGCGCTCGTTCGTGCAGGGGGACGCGCCGTTCGCCGGCTTCGCCAACTACGCCAAGGTGTTCGCCGACGCCACCTTCGCGCCGGCGCTGTGGCACACCATCGTGTTCACGGTGGTGTCGCTGGCCTTCCAGTTCGCCATCGGGCTCGCCCTGGCCGTGTTCTTCAGCCGCAACTTCCGGCTGTCCGCCACGCTGCGCGCGCTGTTCCTGGTGCCGTGGCTGCTGCCGCTGATCGTGTCCGCCTCGACCTGGTCGTGGATGCTCAACAGCGACTCCGGCGTGGTCAACGCCGCCCTGAGCTGGGTCGGCCTCGGCCCGGTCAACTGGCTGACCTCCCCCGACTGGTCGCTGTGGTCGGTGACCATCGCCAACGTCTGGATCGGCATCCCGTTCAACCTGGTCGTGCTCTACAGCGGCCTGCAGGCGATCCCCTCGGCCGTGTACGAGGCGGCGGCGCTGGACGGGGCCGGCGCCTGGCAGCGGTTCTGGCGGGTGACCTTCCCGCTGCTGCGGCCCGTGTCGGCGATCACCGTCCTGCTGGGGCTGGTCTACACGCTCAAGGTGTTCGACATCATCTGGATCATGACCAAGGGCGGCCCGAGCGGTTCCTCCACCACGTTCGCCACCTGGTCCTACCGGCTCGGCTTCGGCAACCTCGTGCCGTCCTTCGGCCCCGGCGCGGCGGTGGGCAACCTGCTGATCCTCATGGCGCTCGCCTTCGGGCTCGTCTACATCCGCGTGCAACGACGGCAGGCCGTGTCATGAGGCGGCTCAAGACCGCCGTCGGGCTGGCGCTGACGGCCGTGATGCTGTTCCCGGTCTACTGGATGGTGAACGTGTCGTTCACGCGGGACCAGGACATGCGCAAGTCGCCGCCCTACTGGTTCCCCGTCCACGGCACGCTGGACGGCTACCGGGCGGTGCTGGAGCGGCAGCTGCCCTACCTGGGGGTGAGCCTGGTCGTCGGGCTGGGCACCGTCGTGCTGACCCTGCTGGTCGCGGCTCCCGCCGCGTACTCGCTGGCCAAGCTGCGCCCGCGCGGCGGCGGCGTGCTGAGCTTCGTGCTGCTGATCGCGCAGATGATCCCGGGAATCATCATGGCGATGGGCTTCTACGCCATCTTCCTCACCACGGGCGTGCTCAACACCGTCCCCGGGCTGATCGTGGCCGACTCCACCCTCGCGGTGCCGTTCGCCGTGCTGATCCTCACCACGTTCATGTCCGGCATCCCCGAGGAGTTGCTGCAGGCGGCCCGGGTGGACGGCGCCGGGGTGATGCGCGCGTTCGTCTCGATCGTGCTGCCGGTCTCCCGTAATTCGCTCATCACGGTGTCGCTGTTCGCGTTCCTGTGGGCCTGGTCGGACTTCGTCTTCGCCTCCACCCTCGACCAGGGTGGCGCCCATCAGCCGATCACGCTGGGGATCTACCACTACATCGGCAACAACAACCAGGAGTGGAACGCCATCATGGCCACCGCCGTGGTCGCATCCATCCCCGCCACCGTTCTGCTCATCGTCGCCCAGCGTTACGTCGCCGCAGGCGTCACCGCCGGCGCCGTCAAAGACTGAGCCTTTTCGAGAAGGGACCCCCTCTTCATGACCGTCGCCGCTTCGGGCCCGGTGTTCTCCCTGCGGGAAATCCCGTTCAGCTACCGCGGCTCCTGGTTCGGCTTCTCGCCGGTGGTCGCCCAGAAGACCTACGCGCGGGACGTGCATCTGGTCTCCCACCAGACCGGCATGCATCCGATCCTGCGGCTGGCGCCGTCCGCCGAGAGCGACGTCACCGCCACGCCCCACCAGCTCACCTGGAGCGGCGCGGACGGCCGGATCGAGCTCGCGTACGAGAACGCCGACACGGTGCGGCTGCGCGGCCGGGGCCTCGGGCTGAACCTCCTTGCCGCCGACCCCGTCCTGACGCCGTTCAGCGGTCCGTACTTCTACCAGGATCCGGCGGACGGATCGTTCGTCTTCACCGTCTACCAGACCGGCCGCCGCTACCGGATCACGGTGCTCGACGGGCGGGCCGAGGCGCGGGGCGCGCAGGCGCTCGGCACCGCGGAACGGGGCGTCGTCCTGAGCGGCGAGTGGGAGATCGCCGTCGAGGAGTACGAGACCGCTCGCGCCCCCTACACGCCCACGGACGCCTTCGAGGAGGTGGCCAAGGCGGCCCGGGCCGAGTTCGACGCGTTCACCGCGGCGGTCGCGCCCTGGCGCAGCGACCGGACGCCCGCGGCCGAGCTGGCCGCCTACGTCCTGTGGTCGGCGACCGTACGCCCGGCCGGGTTCGTCGCCCGGCCCGCCGTGCTGATGTCCAAGCACTGGATGGACAAGGTGTGGAGCTGGGACCACTGCTTCAACGCCATGGCCCTCTCCGACGGCCTGCCCGGCCTCGCATGGGACCAGTTCCGGCTGCCCTTCGACCACCAGGACGACGCGGGCGCGCTGCCCGACTCCGTCACCCATTCGGAGATCCTCTACAACTTCGTCAAGCCGCCCATCCACGGCTGGGCCCTGCACCGCCTCCCGGAGGCGGCCGAGCCGGAGGAGGTCTACCGGCTGCTGGAACGCTGGACGACCTTCTGGCTCACGGCGCGGCGCGTCCCCGGCCGCGAACTGCCGCACTACCAGCACGGCAACGACAGCGGCTGGGACAACGCCACCACCTTCGACCCCGAACGCGTCGTGGAGACCGCCGACCTGGCCGCCTTCCTCGTCCTGCAGATGCGTGAGCTGGCCCGCCGGGCCCCGGACCCGGCCGCGGCGGCCCACTGGTCCGGCGCCGCCGACCGGATGCGCGACGCGCTGCTCGCCGAGCTGTGGACGGGGGACCGGTTCGTCGCCCGCGGCGCGCACTCGGGGCGCACCTGGTCGAGCTCCAGCCTGCTCGACCTCATGCCCATCGTGCTCGGCGACGAGCTCCCCGAGCCGGTGCACACGGCGCTCGCCGCACGCATCGCCTCGCACCTGACCGCGTTCGGGCCCGCCACCGAGCACCCCGCGTCCGAGCACTACCAGGACGACGGCTACTGGCGGGGACCCATCTGGGCCCCTTCGACCGTGCTCATCGAGGACGGCCTGCGCCGCGCCGGCCACGTCGGGCTGGCCGACGAGATCAGCGCCCGCTTCCGGGGGCTGTGCGAGCGGTCCGGCTTCGCGGAGAACTTCGACGCGCGCACCGGCGAGGGGCTGCGCGACCGCGCCTACACCTGGACGGCCAGTGCCTACCTCATCCTCGCCGCCGCCGCCGAACGGCGGGCACGGACGGCGGGCACGGCGGCTTCGATCCGACCGCGGACGCCTGCGTAGCGCTGCTGTCGAACCGGTTCGAAGCAGTCCGCCCGTTCCCGCCCGGCCTTCCCGAGAGGATAGGTTGGCTCCCGATCATCGGGCGCGAGTGGCCAGGGGGAGGTGCGGGACGTGATGCCGTCCACGCTCGGCGGTCGTTACGAGCTTGAGGAGCTGATCGGCCAGGGCGGGATGGGCGAGGTCTGGCGGGGCCGGGACCTGCGGGCGCACCGGCCCGTGGCGGTGAAGATCCTCACGCCGCAGGTCGCCGGGGTCGCCTCGCGGGAGCGCTTCGCCCGCGAGGCCCGGGCCTCCGCCCGCGTCGTCCATCCGAACGTGGTGACGGTGCTCGACGTGGGCGAGCAGGACGCGCGGCCCTACCTGGTGATGGAGCTGCTCACCGGTCGCAGCCTGGCCGCCGAGCTGCTCGACCGGGGCCGCTACGGCGTGGCGGAGGCGTGCCACCTCATGAGCCAGGCGGCCGCGGGCCTGGACGCCGCGCACCGCGCCGGGGTCGTGCACCGTGACGTCAAACCCGCCAACCTGCACCTCACATCGAGCGGCGTGCTCAAGGTGGTCGACTTCGGCGTCGCCCAGGTGGCGACCGAGGCGGCGCGGCTCACCATGGTGGGCACCGTCGTCGGCACCGCCGCCTACCTGGCTCCGGAGCAGATCGACGGCAGGGGCGGCGGGCCCGCCTGCGATCTCTACGCGCTGGGGTGCGTCTGCTACGAGCTGCTGTGCGGGCACCCGCCGTTCACCGGGTCGGCCCCGGAGCTGGTGTATCAGCACATCCACCAGGCCCCGGTGCCGCCCAGCCGGCACCGTCCCGGCATCCCCGCCGAGCTGGAGCGCTTGATCATGGCGTTGCTGGCCAAGGACCCCGCCGCTCGGCCCGCCGACGCGGAGGCCGCGCGCCGGATCCTGGCGGCCGTCGCCCTCTCCCCGGGGCATTCGGCGCGGGAGGCCGGGATGCCGCCGGAGGTGACCGGAAGGCCGGCGTGGGAGGCGGGACCGCCCACCCCGCCCCCGTCGCGGGCGTCCTACGCGGGCGCCGCGCGTGCGGGCGACACGGCGCTGCTCGACGCCCCGCCGCCCGGCGTTCCTGCCGGCCGCACCGTGGGGGCGTCGCCCGAGCGGCGCACGCTCATCAGGCTCGGCGCCGCGGTGGCGGGGCTCGCCGCCGTCACCATCGGGGTGGCGGCCCTGTCCGACGGCGGCGGGCAGGCGGAACCCGCGGTCGCGGCACAGTCGCCGGGGGCCACCCCCGCCGATGCGTCATCCGCCCCGGTGCGGAAGGTCTCGCCCAGTCCGGCGCCCCGGCTGTCCAGGACGCCGTCCCCCAGGCCGTCCCCGAAGCCGTCTCCCACGCCGTCCGGGGGCCGCGTCTACCGGAGCTATCAGGAGTGGCTGGCCGCCTTCGACCGGGCCGTGCAGGAGCAGGAGAGGCGGGGCGGCATCGAGCCGCGGCTGGCCCGCGAGGCCCACGAGGCGATCAGCAAGACGGCCAGGGACATGTCCAGGGGGCGGGGCAGGGGAGACAAGGCCGTGCGGCGCGTCCGCGACCTGCTCGTCAAGCTGCGGCAGGCGCACGAGTCCGGCAAGCTCGCCGACGGCCCGCTGGTCGACTTCCTGAACGCCACCGCCCTCAGCGCGCGGGAGGACGACGACTGAGGTCCTCGACCGGCCCGACGTCCCGGGTCCACGAGCCGAGCACGAGCAGGGTCTTGGTGCCGGTCACGTCGCCGGCGCGGCGCAGCCGGTCGATGACCTGCTGGAGGTGCCCGAGGTCGCGGACGCGGACGTGGATGAGCGCGTCCGGGTCGCCGGCGATGGTGAACACCTCCTGCACCTCCGGCACGTCCGTCGCGGTACGGACGATCTTGCCGACCGGGGTCGTGCCGGGGTAGCGCAGTTCGGTGAACGCCTCGATGCCCCAGCCGAGCTTGGCGTAGTCGATCCGCACCGTGAAGCCCGTGATGACGCCGATCTCCCGCAGGCGGTCGAAACGCCGCTTCACCGCGGCCACCGACAGGCCGATCTCGGCGGCCATCTCGGAGAAGGTCCTGCGCCCGTCCTCGCGCAGCAGGCGCAGCAGCCGGTGGTCGATGTCGTCGATCTCCGCCATGGCGTGCTCCCTCTTCCCGGCCTGTCCAGCTGGCGCAGCGCAAAGAACAGTAGCGTCCAAGGCGGACTGCGCCATCTTTTTGCGTCTTGCCGGTCGTTTCCCGCGCGATGCTTGCGCGCACGCCCGGGGCGTTGGTGTGCTGTGGGTCACCCCCAGAACTCAGGAGGTTCGCCCCGTGTCTCCGCCCGCGTCCCCGCCTCCCGTCTCGCTCGACGACAAGTACGCGGCCGAGCACGGCACCGTGCTGATCTCGGGCGTCCAGGCCCTCGTGCGGCTGACCCTGGAGCAGCGCCGCCTCGACGCCGCCCGTGGCCTGGACACGCGGGTCTTCGTCTCCGGATATCCCGGCTCGCCCCTGGGCGGGGTCGACCTGGAGATGGCGAGGGCCGCGCGGTTCCTCGAGGAGGCGGGGGTGGTGGCCCGGCCCGGCCTCAACGAGGAGCTCGCCGCCACGGCGGTCGCGGGCACCCAGCTGCTCGCCCAGGTGCCGGGCCGCAGGCACGAGGGGGTGACCGGGTTCTGGTACGGGAAGAACCCGGGGCTCGACCGGGCCGCCGACGCGATCCGGCACGGCAACCTCGCCGGCACCGCGCCGCTCGGCGGAGCGGTGGCCTGGATCGGCGACGACCCCGGCAGCAAGTCGTCGACCGTGCCCAGCTCCTGCGAGCCGATGTGCCAGAGCCTGTCGATGCCGCTGCTCGCCCCCGGTTCCGTGGCGGAGGTCGTCGAACTCGGGCTGCACGCGGTGGCGCTGCGCGGGCCACCGGCCTGTGGGCAGGCCTCAAGATCGTCGCAGACGTGGCCGACGCCTCCGCCACCGTCGACCTCGGATCGCTGCGCGAGAGCATCCGGTCCGGCGTCCCGGTGCCGGACCGCGCCGACCGCGGGGCGCCGCCCACCCTGGTCGGCCCGGCCTCGCTCGAGGCCGAGCACGACATGCTCACCCGCAGGCTCGGCCTGGCCCGCGAGTACGCCCGCGCGCACGGCCTCAACCGGGTGACCCACGACGCGCCGCGGGCCACGACGGGCCTGCTCGCCTCCGGCACCTCCTATGCCGTGGTCCTGCGCGCCCTGGCCGACCTCGGCCTGGACGAGGCCGCCATGGACCACCTCGGCCTGCGGCTCATCCGGCTCGCCATGCCGTTCCCGGTCGCGTACGACGACCTCGCCGCCATGACCGCCGGGCTCGACCGGGTGCTCGTGGTCGAGGACAAGGTGCCGTTCCTGGAGGGGCACCTCAAGCAGGCGCTGTACGACACCGGGCAGCGCCCCGACGTCATCGGCAGGGAACTGCTCACGGCGCGCGGCGCGCTCGGGGCCGAGGACGTGGCCGGGGCGCTCGCCACCTGCCTCGGCCCGGACCGCCTTCCCCGGCAGGCGGCCGTCCTGTCGCCCGCCCAGCCGGAGGCGCCGTCCTCCACCCGGGCGAGGCGCCGCATGCTCCCCCTGGTCGCCGCCCGCACGCCGTACTTCTGCTCGGGCTGCCCGCACAACGCCTCCACACGCGCCTCCGACGACACGTTGGTGGGCGCGGGCATCGGCTGCCATGCCATGATCGCTTTGGACGGGAACGGACGCGGCAGGCAGGTCGGCATGACGCAGATGGGGGGCGAGGGCGCCCAGTGGTTCGGGCTGGCCCCCTTCACCTCCGACCGCCACTTCACCCAGAACCTCGGCGACGGCACCTTCCACCACTCCGGTTCGCTGGCCGTGCGCGCCGCCGTCGCGGCCGGCGTCTCGATGACGTACAAGCTGCTCTACAACGACGCGGTCGCGATGACCGGCGGGCAGCGCGCCGAGGGCCGCCTCGACGTCCCGGCGCTGACGCGGTGGCTGGCCGCCGAAGGGGTGCGCAGAATCGTGGTCACCACGCCGGAGCCGGAGACCTACCGGGGCGCCGGGCTGGCGCCGATCGCGTCCGTACGGCACCGCGACGACCTCCCGGTCGCGGAGCAGGAGCTCGCCGCGGTCGAGGGGGTGACCGTGCTGATCCACGACGACCGCTGCGCCGCCGAGGAACGACGGCTGCGCAAGCGCGGCAAGCTGCCGGCGGCGCCGGCCAGGGTGGTGGTCAACGAGCGCGTGTGCGAGGGCTGCGGCGACTGCGGGGACGCGTCCACCTGCCTGTCGGTGCAGCCGGTCGAGACCGAGTTCGGCCGCAAGACCCGCATCCACCAGGCGTCGTGCAACTCCGACCTGAGCTGCCTCAAGGGCGACTGCCCGTCGTTCCTGCTCGTCGAGCCTCGCTCCGCGCCTTCGCGTACGGTGCCCGAGCCGCCCGTGGCGCTGACCGAGCCGGCGCCGCGCTTCCCGGAGCGCTCGGTGCTGCTGCGGATGCCCGGGATCGGCGGCACGGGGGTGGTGACCGTTTCGCAGATCCTGCAGATGGCCGCCCACCTCGACGGGCTGCACGCCGCGGGCCTGGACCAGACCGGGCTCGCGCAGAAGGGCGGTCCCGTCGTCAGCGACGTGCGGATCTCCCCGCGGCCGATCACCGGCTCGGTCCGCGCCGCCCGCGGCACCGCCGACGTCCTCGTCTGCTTCGACGTGCTCGGCGCCGCCGCGGACGACACCCTCGCCGTCGCCTCGCCGGAGCGTACGGTCGCCGTCGTGAACACCGCGATCGTGCCGACGGCCGCCATGGTCACCGGCCGCGCCGCGCTCTCCGGGGCCGAGGACGCGATCACCCGCATCGCGTCGGCCACCGTGCCCGAGGCGGGCCTCCACCTGGACGCCGGAGCGCTGTCGGAGGCGCTGTTCGGCGACCACATGCCCGCCAACCTCGTGCTCGTCGGCGCGGCCTACCAGCACGGCTGCATCCCGATCTCGGCGGACGCGATCGAGCGGGCCATCCGCCTCAATGGGGCTGCAGTGGAGCAGAACCTGGCGGCCTTCCGCTGGGGGCGGGCCGCCGCGATCGACCGCGAGGCCGTGTTCCGGGCCGCGGTGCCCCCCGCGCCGCCCGCGGTGGCGGTCGACGGCGCCGCCCTGCGGGAGGCCGCGGGGACCGGAGCGCTCGAGGAGACCCTCGCCGTACGGGTCGCCGATCTGACCGGCTATCAGAACGCGGCCTACGCCCGCTCGTACGCCAGGGACGTGCGCCGGGTGGCGGCGCTGGCCGCCGAGCGGGCGGGGGAGGAGGCCGGGATGCGCATCGGGCTCGCGTACGCCCGGGGGCTGCACAAGCTCATGGCGTACAAGGACGAGTACGAGGTCGCCCGGCTGCACCTCGACCCGGTGGAGCGGGCCCGGCGCGAGCAGGAGTTCGGCCCCGGCGCCGTCGTGTCGGTGCTGCTGCACCCGCCGCTGCTGCGGGCGATGGGCGTCACGCGCAAGATCAGGCTGCGCCGGTCCGCCGGCGTCGTGTTCCGCGGGCTGCGGGCCGCCCGCGTGCTGCGCGGCACCGCGCTCGACGTGTTCGGGCACGCCGCCGTCCGCCGGGTGGAGCGTACGCTGGTCGTGGAGTACCGCGAGCTGGTGAGGCGCGCGCTCGACCGGCTCACCCCGGTGACCGCCGCGGCCGTCGCCGAGATCGCCGCCCTGCCGGACCTGATCCGGGGGTACGAGGACATCAAGCTCGCCCGTGTCGCGGAGTTCCGCGACCGCGCCGCCACCCTTCTCGCCGAGCTGAACGAGCCCGTCCTCCAGGAGTCATCGTGACCGTCGACCGTCTGCTGCCCGGCCCGGACGCCCGGGACCTCATCGAGCTGACCCGTGAGATCGCCGACAAGGAACTCGCCCGCCGCGTCGACGAGCACGAGCGCGCGGAGACCTATCCCGAGGGGCTGTTCGCCACGCTCGGCGCCGCCGGGCTCCTCGGCCTGCCCTACCCGGAGGAGTACGGCGGGGGCGGCCAGCCGTACGAGGTGTATCTCCAGGTGCTCGAGGAGCTGGCCGCGCGGTGGGCCGCCGTCGCGGTCGCGGTCAGCGTGCACACGCTGTCGTGCCTGCCCCTGGCGGTGTACGGCACGCCGGAGCAGCGGGAACGCTGGCTGCCGGACATGCTCGCCGGGCGGCTGGTCGGCGGCTACAGCCTGTCGGAGCCCCAGGCCGGGTCGGACGCCGCCGCTCTGGCCTGCAAGGCCCAGAGGACCGAGGGCGGCTACCGGATCACCGGCACCAAGGCGTGGATCACCCACGGCGGCCGGGCGGACTTCTACGCGCTGTTCGCTCGCACGGACTCGGGCCCGCGCGGCGTCTCCTGCTTCCTCGCCCCCGGCGCCGCCGAGGGCCTGACCTTCGGCCGTCCCGAGGAGAAGATGGGCCTGCACGCCGTCCCCACCACGACCGCCCACTGGGACGGCGTGCTGATCGACGCCGACCGGCTCATCGGCGCGGAGGGCCAAGGCCTGCCCATCGCCTTCGGCGCGCTCGACTCCGGCAGGCTGGGCATCGCGGCCTGCGCCGTCGGTCTCGCCCAGGCCGCGCTCGACGAGGCCGTCGCGTACGCCAAGGAGCGCGAGGCGTTCGGCAAGAAGATCATCGACCACCAGGGGCTCGGCTTCCTGCTCGCCGACATGGCGGCGGGCGTGGACTGCGCCCGGGCGACGTACCTCGACGCGGCCCGCCGCCGCGACGCGGGCCTGCCGTACAGCAGGCAGGCCAGCGTCGCCAAGCTCGTCGCGACCGACACCGCGATGCGGGTCACCACCGACGCGGTCCAGGTCTTCGGCGGATACGGCTACACGCGCGAGTTCCGCGTCGAGCGCTACATGCGCGAGGCGAAGATCATGCAGATCTTCGAGGGCACCAACCAGATCCAGCGCCTCGTCATCAGCAGGCACTTGGCCAAATAGCTCCTGACACGCTCGAACCCCGCTTCCCTGTGCTGGGAAGCGGGGCTCTTCGTCGTGGGGCCGGGCCTCGTTTCCGGAGCTATTCGACGATCTCGTTGAGCGCGTCCTCGAACACTTCGACACTGCCCGCCTTGTCGGCCTTGACCCTGCTATCGGTGAACTCGGCCTTGCTGAGGTAGCCGTTGGGGCGGCCAAGCGGCTTGTTCGGGTCGGTGTTCGTCGCGGCTGACGATCGAAGCCCTGCCGCGCGCTGACGGCTCGACTGCTCCAGCGGCGAGCAGAAGTCCTGGACGAAGTGATCGTAACTGTACGACGGGGAGACGCCATGACATAGTAACCATCAAACGTGTTTAGGGGGTTACCGATATGGATGACGTGCTCGACGCGCGGGTATCGCACGGGGAGCCGGTGCGGCAGGCGACACGGGCCGCCACACCTGACCGCAGCACACGCAACACCGCGGTCCTGGTGGCGTTCACCGCCATCACGAACCTGGCCGACGGCGTCACCAAGGTCGTCCTGCCCCTGGCGGCGATCCCGCTCACCGATTCGCCCGCACAGGTGGCGGGGGTCGGCCTCACCCTCAGCCTGCCGTGGCTGCTGATCGCACTGCACGTGGGCGTACTGGTGGACCGTTTCGACCGCCGCCGGCTGCTGTGGCTGGCCGACGGCGCCCGGATCCTCGTCGTCGCCGTCCTCCTGACCCTCGCCCTGCGCGACGCGGTGACCCTCCCCGCCCTCTACATCGCGGGTCTCGTCCTGGGCGTCGCCGAGGTCGTCGCCCTCACCTCCGCCGCGACGCTCGTCCCCTCCGCGGTCAAACCGGCCGCGCAGGAGCGGGCGAACGCCTGGCTGGCAGGTGCGGAAACCGTGTGCAACGAGTTCTGCGGGCCCTTCGTGGGCGGGCTCCTGGTCACCGCCGGCATCAGTGTGGCGCTGGGCTGGACCGGCGCCGGCTATCTGATCGGCACGCTGATCCTGGTCCTCCTCGTCGGCCGTTTCCGGCCGCGCCAGGACGACGGGCGGCCGACCGGCTCGGTCAACCAGCGCATCGCGGAAGGCATCGGTTTCCTGTGGCGGCAGCGCGTGCTGCGGCTGATGGCGCTCGCGCTGACCGTTCTGTGTGCGTGCTGGGGGGCATGGCTCGCCCTCATGCCCCTGGTCGCCACCTCGCTCATGCACCTCAACGCCCGGGAGTACGGCATCCTGGTCAGCGCGCTCGGCGTGGGCGGCCTGGTGGGCGCGCTCACGGTCACCCGCGTCAACCGGCTGCTCGGCCGCCGCTGGTCGATGTTCGCCGACCTCGTCGGCACCGTGGCCATGGTGGCCGCCCCGATCTTCTCCACCGACCTGTGGGTGGTGGCCACCGGCGCCTTCCTCGGCGGCATGGGCGGCATCCTGTGGACGGTGAACGCACGCACCATCAGCCAACGCCTCGTCGACAGCTCCATGCTCGGCCGCTACCACGCCGCGGCCAGGCTCTTCAGCTGGGGCGCCATGCCGCTGGGGGCCGGACTGGTGGGCCTGCTCGCCGAGTGGTTCGGCATGCGGACGGCCTTCGCGGTCTTCGCCGTGGCCGCCATGCTGATCATCATCCCGTTCCTGCGGACCATGACATCCGAGGCGTTGTCCGAGGCCGACACCGCGTGACCGGCATCCGATAGGCAGCGGATTGTGAAGCGGCAGGCCGAGCGGACTGCGGGAAGCCAAACACCCCGGTCGGTGTTCTCATCGATCACAGCGTACTGTTAAGCGGGTTATATCCGCTTATGACTGTTTTGGGGGGAATTATGGGTAAGCCTGTTCTGCAGATCGTCATCGCGAGCACCCGCCCGGGCCGTGCGGGGCTGCCGGTCGCGGAGTGGTTCCACGAGCGCGCGGTGGCCCAGGACGCCTTCGAGGTCGAGCTCGTCGACCTCGCCGAGGTGGGTCTGCCGTTCATGGACGAGCCCAACCACCCCCGGCTCCGGCAGTACGTCCACCAGCACACCAAGGAGTGGAGCGCCACCGTCGAGCGCGGCGACGCGTTCGTGTTCGTCACGCCGGAGTACAACTACGGCTTCAACGCCGTGCTGAAGAACGCCCTCGACTACCTGCACCAGGAGTGGCAGTACAAGCCGGTCGGGTTCGTCAGCTACGGCGGCGTCTCCGCGGGCACGCGGGCGGTGCAGATGCTCAAGCAGGTCGTCACCACGCTGAAGATGGTGCCGGTGTTCGAGGCGGTCTCCATCCCCTTCGTCGCCCAGCTTCTCGACGAGGAGGGCCGGCTGCAGCCGAACGACACGATGAACGCGGCGGCGGACGCGATGGTGGCCGAACTGGCCCGGCTCGCCACCGCGCTGCGGCACCTGCGCCCCGCCGCCTGACGGGCGCTCACGCGGGCAGCGCGCCGGTCTCCGGATCGCGCTCCGTCAGGCAGTAGACCCCGCCGGCCGGGTCGCGCATGACGATCCAGCGCCGCCCCCGCGCCACGAACTCCGCGCCGTGCCGCTCGTGCAGTGCGCGAGCGGCGTCGGTGTCGGCGCAGGCCAGGTCGACGTGGGCCGACCGGCCGGGGCCCCGGCCGAGCCGCTGCAGGAGGATCCGCACCGGCATCCCCGGCATCGCCAGCACCGCGAACTCGGGCAGCGACCCCTGGCGGAGGGGCCAGCCGGTCAGCGCCGCCCAGAACGCCGTCTCCTCCTCGTACGCGTCGGGCGCGATGTCGAGGCAGACCTGGTCGAGGCGGGTGCCTGCGAACACGGGCGGCCGCCGCGCCGCCCCCTCCCCGGGCACGAGGCAGAAGTCCCTGCCCTCGGGGGAGCGCAGCACAGCCCAGTCGCCGTGGTCGGCGGCGACGGTCGCGCCGAGCGTCTCGGCCCCGGCCACGGCGGCCCGGACGTCGTCCACCTCCAGGTCGAGATGGGCGCCGCCTCCGTCGCCCACCGCCTGGAGTTTGACGCAGGCGTCGCCGGACTCGGGCAGCAGCGTGGCGAACTCCCCGTCGTCGCCCCGGCGGGAGGACAGGCGCGTGCCGGTGACCGCGGTCCAGAACGCCGCCGCCTGCTCGAACCGCTCGCGTGGCCGGTCCACGAAGGCCAGCACCCGCCGCACCGCCATCAGAAAGCCTCCTCGAACAGCGGGAGCAGCGCCGTCTCCAGGTCCGCCGGGGCGCGGTAGACGACCCCGGTCATGCCGAGCACCCGCGCCGCGTCGACGTTCTCGGCCCGGTCGTCGACGAACAGGCAACGCTCCGGCGGCACGCCCGCGTGCCGGGCGGCGATCCGGAAGATCCGCGGGTCGGGCTTGGCCACCCCCACGTCGTAACTGCTCACGACGTGGTCGAAGGCGTCGTGCAGCTCCAGCTCGCGCAGGTGGGCGGCCAGTTCCGAGGTGGCGTTGCTGACGAGCACGACGGGGACGCGGGCGCGCGCCCGCGTGAGCAGCGCGAGCACCTCCTCGTCCGCCCAGGTGCGGGCGGCCAGCCAGTCGGCGGTGAGCGCGCTCGCCCGCGCGGCCGAGCCCATCAGCCCGGCGAGGACGGGAACGGCCGAGGCCAGCCACTCCTCGCGGGTCACCAGCCCGGTCAGGGCCGGGACCACCAGCGCCGACTCGCCGGTCACCCGGGCCACGGTCCCCGGTTCGACCCCGTACGCGCGCTCGATCTCCGCCTGCTGCTCGAGATCCTGGAATTTCAGGACGCCGTCGAAGTCGCACAGCACCGCGTCGAACGCTCTGGCCACCATGGTCCGAGCCTACGACGCGAGCGACTCGTACAGGGCGACGTGGCGTTCGGCGGCGGCCCGCCAGGTGTGCCGGGCGGCGACAGCCCGGCCCGCCGTACGCCTGCCGGGATCGGCGGAGGCGAGGGCGTCGGCGAGCTCGGCGGCGAGCCCGGCGGGGCTGACGGCGAAGCGCGCGGCGGAGCCGAAGACCTCACGCAGGACCGGCAGATCGCGCATCACCAGAGGGACGCCCGCGGCTAGGGCCTCCATCGCGGCGAGGCCGAAGCCCTCCTTCACCGACGGGAAGGCGAAGGCGGCGGCGCCCGCCACGAGCGCCGGCAGGTCCGCGTCGGCGACCGGCCCGAGGACCAGCGGCTCGGCGCCCAGCTCCGCCGCCCGGGCCTCCCACCGCGCGCGGTAGTCGCGGTAGTCGAAGAGCGTCTCGCCTCCGGCGATCACCAGCCGGACGTCCGGGCGCGCCTCCCGCAGCAGCGCGTACGCCTCCAGCAGGTCGAGCGAGCCCTTGCGCGGCTCGATGCCGCCGACCGTCAGCACGTACGTCCCGAGCTGCGTGCGCCACATGTGGGCGGCGACCGGATCGGCGGACGCGAAGCGCTCGTAGGCGACGCCGTTCGGAATCACCGTCGCCGTGATGCCCCACCCGGCCGCGAGCTCGGCGGCCACCGCCTGCGACACGCAGACGTGCGCGTACGGCGTGACGATGGCGCGCTCGTGACAGGCGGTCAGCTCGGGCGTGGTGAAGTGGTCCACGTGGTGGACGGTGCGCACGCACCGGCCCGCCGCGTTGGCGCTGATGCAGTCCTGGGCGTGGACGACGTCGTACGAGGCCGCCTCCGGGGCGAACGCCCGGCGCAGCACCGCGATCGACCGCAGCACCCGCGGGCCGACGCCCTCTGCGGGGATGTCGGAGAACGGCACGACGCGCAGCCGCACGGCCGGATCGACCGGGCGGAAGAACCCCGAGTCGCCGCCCCGGCCGAGCGTCCACACCGTCACGTGCTGTCCCGCCGCCGCGAGCGCCTCGGCGAGGGCGAGGGTGTGCACGACCCCGCCGCGGGGCCTGGTCGAGTAGCTCAGCAGCGCGATTCTCACCCGCGCGCCTCCCGGTAGACGTCGGCCCTGCGCTCGCCGAGGTGATGGAGGATCCGCCGGGCGCGGTCGATCTCGGCGGCGACGTCGAGCTCGGCCACGGCCAGCCCGGCCTTCGACCAGGTGCGGGCGAGCACGTCGCCCCCCGGCCCGACGACCTTGGCCTGCCCCAGGAACCGCATGCCGCCCATCACCCCGGTCTGGTTGGAGGAGGCGAGCACGACCTGGTTCTCGGCGGCCCGCGCCTGGTCGTACAGGTCGAACAGTCGGGACTGCCGGTCCTGGGCCATCCGCGGCGCGCGGTTGGTGACGCTGGTGGGCCAGGCCGACAGACAGGCCAGGATCTGCGCGCCGTCGAGCGCGAGGCTGCGGGCCGACTCGGGGAAGGTCTTGTCGTAGTCGATCAGCATGCCGATCCGCCCGGCCGGGGTGTCGAAGGCGTCGAAGCGGTCACCCGGGCCGTAGGCCGCGGTCTCGCCCGCGGGCAGGTGCACCTTGCGGTGCAGGCCGAGCACCCCGTCGCCGCTGACGCACACGGCCGCGTTGTAGCGGACGTCGCCGCCGTCCTCGCAGAATCCGACGCACACCACCATCTCGGCGGCCAGCGCCGCCACCCGCGCGATCAACGGGTCGTCCGGCTTCAGCGCGGGTGGCAGCGTGTCGGGGTCCGGCCTGCGCAGGTCGGCGAGGTAGCCGCCGAGCGCGGCGTCGGGCAGCACGAGCAGCCGGGCGCCCGCGGCGCGGGCGTCGTCGATCAGTTTGGCGATGCGGGCCAGGTCGAAGGCGAGGTCGCGGCCGAAGCGGGCGGCCGCCGCGGCGATCCGCAGAACGGTCACGCCGCGTGCCCCGCCGTTCCGTACGTCTCCGGCCGGCGGTCGCGCAGGTGGCCCATCGACCGGCGCGCGGCCTCCAGCGCCCCCGGCACGTCGATCTCGGCGACCGCCATGCCCGGCCCGACGCCCGTCGCCGCGACGATCTCGCCGCCGGGATCCACGACCTTCGCGCTGCCGACGAAGCGCAGCGACCCGAACGTGCCCGCCTGGTTGGCCGACAGCCACACGATCTGGTTCTCCAGCGCCCGCGCCCGGTCGAACAGGTCGAAGCGGCGCTTCCAGCGGTCACGCTCCAGGTCACGCGCCGCGTTCGTCCGCGAGCCCGGCCAGGCCGACACGCACACCCCGATCTGCGCGCCGTCGAGGGCCAGCGCGCGGGCGGACTCGGGAAACGCCTTGTCGTAGCAGATCATCATGCCGATCCTGCCGACGGACGTGTCGAAGGCGCGGAAGCCGTCGCCCGAGGCGTAGCTGGCGTTCTCGCCGAGCGGCTGGTGCACCTTGCGGTGGTTGCCCAGCACGCCGTCGCCGCTGACGCACACCACGCTGTTGTAGCGGGCGTCGCCGCCGTCCTCGCAGTAGCCCGCGACCACGACCATGTCGCCGGCCAGCGCGGCCAGCCGCCGGATCTCGGGGCCGTCCACGGCGAGCGGGGGCGGCCCGGCGTCCGCGGCGTCGCCGTCGAGGCTGAGCAGGTAGCCGCCGAGGCACGCCTCGGGCAGCGCGAGGAGCCGCACGTTCGCGTTGCGGGCCTCCTTGACGAGGCGTTCGACGATCGCGAAGTCCTCGTCGAGGTCGCGGCCGAATGCAGCGGACACCGCCGCCATGCGCAGGGCGCTCACGCGGTCCCCAATCCGGTCACCGGGCCGCCGACGGCCTCCGTGACCTGTCCGTCGGGCCAGCGCAGCGAGACGCCGCTGCCGGTGGTCAACTCCCCGCACACCGCGGAGGCGGCCGGCCCCGCCGCGGGCGCGGGTGCCCCCGGCTCGTCCGCCGTGAGCATCGCGAAGCCGGGAAAGCAGGTGAGCCAGTCGCCCACGGAGGCGGCGGCCGGACGCGGCACCGCGGCCACGTCCAGCACGGCCGCGCAGCCGCTCGCCTCGGCCAGCATGCCGAGCGTGCCGGCGATCCCCGCCATCGACACGTCCTTGGCGGCGGCGGGGCGGCCGGCCGCGACCGCGCCGAGCATCGCCCGCAGCTCGTCCGTACGCCGGGAGGTGGTCGAGTCCCACTGGCGGCCCCGGTAGCCGGCCCGCCAGCCGCCGCCGAGGTCCGCCGTGAGGCGCACGGCGTGGCCGGGACGTCCGCCGCCGCCGGGCACGGGACGCGCGGCGCGGCCCAGCGCCGTCACCGACAGCGCGGCCGGCACCCCGAGTTGTGTGTGCCCGCCGAGCACCGGCACCCCGTACGCGCGGGCCGCCCGGGCAAGGCCGTCCAGCACCCGGGCGGCGTGCGCGGTGTCGGGCGCGGCGAGCGCGTCGAGCAGCCCCGCCGGGGCGGCGCCCATCGCGGCCAGGTCGTTGAGGTTGACCAGGACCGAGCACCAGCCGGCCCACTCCGGGTCGCGTTCGACCATGGACGGCACGATCGCGTCGCAGGCGGCGACGAGGTCGCCACCGGGCACCGGCGCTCCGTCGTCGCCGACGAAACCCGGGCCGCCGAGGGCGTGCGGGGCCTGCCCGGCGAGGGCGGCGAGCAGCGGCCCGAGCGCCGACTTGGCCGCCGCGGCGTGGGCCGCGACCCGGCCGATCGGGTGACGCATCAGCACGTGCGGCGCGTCCGCGACCGTCACCGGCCGCACGCGGGTCCAGCCCAGGCGGCGGAAGAACGTCTCGGCCCTGACCTGCACGGTCGCCTCGAACCGCAGCACGCCCTCCGCCTCGGCGCGGGCGCACGCGGCCCGCACCAGGGCCGCGCCCACGCCCCCGGAACCACGCGCGGAGACCAGGCGCCCGCCCGTCCACCAGCCGATGTCGGGGCCGTCGCAGGCCGGTCCGAGCCGCACGCCGCCGACGACCGTGCCCGCCGCGTCCCTGGCCACCAGCGTGACCGTGCGGGGATCGTCGTCCCTGTCGTCGAGGTCGTGCTTCTCGAACAACCCCTGCTCCCGGACGAACGCCTCGTGCCGCAGCCGCCGGTAGGCCCGGAGGGTCGCGGCGTCGGCCGCCTGCTCGATCCGGAGAGCCGGGCGGCGCGCCAGCGTGCTGCGGTCACCGAGCAGCGCGAGGATGTCGGGCGCCGTGTCGCCGTCGAGGTGCATCGGCCCTCACCCGCCCGCCGCGCTCAGCACGCCGCACGCCCCGCAGGCGGCGCAGCCCGCTCCCTGGTCCGCGCCCCGCATGCCGGCCGCGCGCAGCAGCACCGCCACGCCCTCGGTGACGTACGTCAGCAGGCCCGCGTCCGGGGCGCCGATCCCGTCGCGGGCCGCGAGCGTGCCCCGCATCGGGCGGAACGGGACCACGAAGGGATAGACACCGCGCCGGATGAGGCGCCCCGCGCCCGCGATCAGCTCGTCGGGGTCCTCACCCAGCCCCACCAGCAGGTACGTCGAGACGCGGTTGCGTCCGAACACCCGGACCGCCTCGTCCCAGGCGGCCTCGTACTCGGCGAGCGGCACCGACGACTTGCCCGGCATCCAGCGCCGCCGGACCTCCTCGTCCAGCGACTCCACATGGATGCCGATCGCGGTGGCCCCCGCCTCGCGCAGCGCGCCGATCCAGGCCAGGTCGCCCGGCGGCTCGCACTGCACCTGGATCGGCAGGTGCGGCACGGCGTCCAGCACAGCGCGCACGCACCGCGCCAGAGTGCGCGCGCCGCGATCGGGCCCGGTGGTCGTGCCGGTGGTCATCACCATCTGCCGCACGCCGTCGAGCCGCACCGCCGCCTCCGCCACCTCAGCGAGCTGGGCGGGCGTCTTCGCGGCGACCGTCGCGCCCGACCGCAGCGACTCCTCGATGGTGCAGAAACGGCAGCGGTCGGCCTCGCCGTACCGGACGCACGTCTGCACGACGGTCGTGGCGAGCACGTCCGCGCCGTGCAGCCGGGCGATCTTCTGGTACGGCACGCCATCGGCGGTGGTCAGGTCGTAGAAGCTCGGCCGCCGCACGGGCACCAGGGAGACGCCGGTGTCCTGCTCGCCGAGCCAGACCGTGCCGTCGCGAACCGTGTAGGGGCTGCCGGGATCGATGGGCAGCGCCGCGCCGGCGCCGTCGACGAGGACGTGGCCGTCGCCGCTGGGCCCCGCGCCGTCCGGCCGCCGTACGGGCGTGTCGAAGGCCACGCCGCGCAGGGCCAGCTCGGCGCGGGTCAGGATCCGCAGATCGACGGTCACGGCACTACAGCTGGTAGGTGGAGTTGATGATGGCGCCCTTGCGGGCGTAGTGGATCAGCGCGTCCTGCACGTCCAGCGGGTGGGTCGGGATCACGCCCTCGATGAGGTCCTCCTCGCGGGCGCCGTGCAGGGACAGGCCGAACCGGCAGCAGTAGACCTTCCCGCCCTCGGCGATGAACGTCTTGAGCTGGTTGTTGATGTTGTGCTCGCCCGGGAACGCCGAGTTGCCGGTCGTCGGGAAGCCGCGGGTGGCCAGGCAGTTCAGCGATCCCGGGCCGTAGAAGTAGATGGCGGTCTCGAAGCCCTTGCGCAGCGCCCGGGTGGCCTGCAGCACGGCCACGAAACTGACCGACGACTCGTGCGCGATGCCGTGGACGAGCGTGAAGTACGACTCGCCGTTCTCGGCCTTGTAGTCGGGGAAGACCTTGGTCGTGCCGTAGATGCTGGAGCCCTCGGGCAGGGACGGGTGGGGGATCTCCTCGATGCTCTTCTTCTCGAGGTCGGTCATGTCGACGGACATGGTGTCTCTCCTTTGGCTGCAGGGGGGCGAGTGGGGGTCAGTCGTAGAGGGAGGCGAAGGTGCCGCGGAAGACGAGCGCGCCCAGCTCCCCGTCCCCGGCCGCGGCGCGCATCCGGGCGTGCTCGCCCGCGAAGTCGCCCCACGGCTGGTCGCTGGCGAACAGCACGCGGTCGTGCCCGAGGCCGCGCCGCTCGATCTCCCGGGCCAGCCAGTAGGGCGCGAAGCCGATGGCCCAGGACAGGTCGGTGTAGACGCGTTTGCCGGCCGCGATCCAGTCGAAGAACCGGGAGCCGGCGAGCTTGATGTGGCCGCTCATCCCGCCGCCGAAGTGCACGAGGTGCACCGGCACGCGGTCGGCGTACCACTCGACCAGGTGCCCGACCTCGTCGACGTCCGAGGCGGCGCCGGGTGAGGTGTGGACGTGGACGACCAGGCCGTGGCGCTCGGCCGCCACGAAGATCCGGTCGAGGCCGGGACGGCAGGCGGGGTCGGTGGGCCGCCCGCCGAGCAGGAAGCTGAGCTTGAGCGCCCGGACGCCCCGCTCTCCCGCCAGGGCGAGGGCGCCGGCGGTGCGTTCCGCGTCGCGGGGCAGCGGCGAGACCCACAGCCCGGCGCGGATCCGGTCGTCGGCCTGCGCCGCCTCCAGGACGAGGTCGTTGAGGGCGAAGGCGACCGCCGGGTCGGGCACGCCGTAGTTGGGCAGCACCAGCGCGCGTTCCGTGCCCTCCGCGTCGAGGTCGGCGATCAGCTGCTTGACCGTGGCCCGCGCGGTGACGTCGGGGCTCACCGCGGGGCCGCCGTAGAAGGGATGGGCGGGCAGCACGCCGATGTGCCGGTGGGCGTCGAAGACCATGCCGCGGGTCATGTCGTGGACCATGGGACTCACCCGACCGGCAGCGCGGGTGAGAGCTCGGCGGGCGCGCCGGTGAGCGCGCCGCAGACGTCGGCCAGCCGCCGGGACGCCTCGATGTGGCCGGCGAGGAACTCGGCGTCCCGGCCCACCGCCTCGAACCGGCCGGAGCCCCAGGTGTGCTGCCAGGGCAGCCCGAGGAAGTAGAGCCCAGGACAGTTCGTCACGCCGCGCCAGTGCATCGGATAGCCCCGGCCGTCGAAGGCGGGGATCTCGATCCAGCGGTGGTCGCGGGTGAACCCGGTCGCCCATATGACCGAGGTGATCCCGGCCGAGGCCAGGTCGAGGGCGCGTACCGGCTCGCCCGGTTCCCACACCGGCACGTAGCGGGGCTCGCCGGGGGCGTCGATGCCGCGCGCGGCGATGTACGCGTCGATGGCGTCCTTGATCCCCTCGGCCACCGCGTCGGCCCGGTCGAGGTTGTCCTTCAGGTCGGCGGCGAACTCCAGCGTCGTGCCGGTCACGCCGGTCAGCCGGCCGTACAGGCGCATCCCGTCGCGGGCGAAGGCCCGCAGGTCGATGTCGCGCCCGCCGTCGCGCCCGGTGACGTAGTGGTTGGCCCGCAGGCGTACGGCGTCCGCGTCGTCGAACTCGTCGATGCTCCTGGCGTAGTGGCCCATGTCGTGCAGCCACGCCACGCAGTCCCTGCCCCGGTAGAAGCGGGCGACCCGGGGCGCGCTCCCGACGGCGAGGTGGACCCGGCGGCCGGCCAGATGCAGGTCCTCGGCGATCTGGCAGCCCGACTGCCCGGTGCCGATCACGAGGACCTCGCCCTCGGGAAGCTGGGCGGGACGGCGGTACCGCGAGGAGTGGATCTGCGTGATCCCCGCGGGCAGCCGCTCGGCCGGCCGGGGGACGGCGGCCGCGTGATAGGGGCCGGTGGCCACCACGACCTGGTCGGCGGTGAGGTCCCCGGCGGTGGTCGAGAGCGCGAACGTCCCGCTCGCGGCCCTCCGTAAGCGGGTGACGCGCACGCCCTCGGCGAGCGGGGGCCCGAAGGAGGCGGCGTAGTCCTCCAGATAGCGGACGATCTCCTCGCGGACCATGAAACCGTCGGGGTCGGGCCCGCGGTAGGGGAAGCCCGGCAGGTCGCACTGCCAGTTGGGGGTGACCAGACAGAAGGAGTCCCAGCGGCGCTCGCGCCACTCGTGGCCGATCCGCCGCGCTTCGATGACGACATGCTCGATGCCGCGCCGGCCCAGGCAGTGGCTGACCGACAGCCCTGCCTGGCCGCCGCCGACGACCGCGACCGGGTAGTGGACTCCGGCGATCCGCGGTATGCAGGTTTCTGCCGCCGATTGCATGACGGCCACTTCAATCCGCCCCGATTACCAGACCACGGCATCCGGAATAAAAATCCGTTACCGGTACGTCACCCCGCGATCCGTCAGCTGATGAGGCGGTGGCCGCCGGGGCTGAGATTGTTCATGAAGAGCCGGTCGGCTCCGGGGAGGGAGGCCAGCCGGAGCAGCCAGTCGCGGGCCGTGATGCGCAGGCGGCTGGACGGAGCCATCCAGGGGAGGAAGCGGCGGCCGAAGGACTGGACGTCGGCGACGACCGGCCGCATGCGCGCCGCGTACCGGTCGAGGGCGGGGGACGGGTCGCCTGAGGAGGCCGCGCGCAGCTCGCCGGCGAGCACCCACGCCGCGGCCACCGCGAGGGACGCGCCGTGCCCGGCGAACAGGGAGACCGCCTGGCAGGCGTCGCCGAGCAGGACCACGCGGCCGCTGCTCCAGAGGGGCGCCTCGACCTGCGTCACCTGGTCGTAGTACAGCTCCGGCGGCTGCGGGCACCTGCCGAGCACCTCGGGCAGGATCCAGCCGAGGCGCCCGAAGTGCCGGCGCAGCGAGGCGGCCGGATCGGCGGGGACGGCGGGGTCGGGCTCGTGGCGCAGGAACAGCAGGGCGAGCCGATTGCCGCCCACCGCGTAGGCCCCGGCCATGAGATGCGGCACGGTCAGCATGCGGTAGCGCGGACCGATCCGCCGGCTGAGGTCCTCGTCCTCGACCACGTACGCGGCCACGTGATGGCCGAGATAGCGGACGAAGCGCTCCTCGGGGCCGAAGACCAGCTCCCTGACCCGTGAGTGCACGCCGTCGGCGCCGACCAGCAGGTCGGCCTGGTGCCGGGTGCCGTCGGTCAGCTCGACCTCGACGCCCCCGTCGTCCTGCCTGACGGCCGCGATCGTCGTGCCGTACCGGACCGGTGCGCGCACCTGCTCGGCGAGCACGCGGGCGAGGTCGCCCCGCAGCAGGCTGACCACCTCGGCGAATCCCGCCGTGACGGCGAGGCGGCTGGTCTGCCGTCCGGAGCCGTCGACGTAGCCGATCTCGTGGACGGGGTGGCGGACCTCCTCCAGCCGGGGGCGCAGCCCCATCCGCCCGGCCGCCTCCAGCCCGGGGCCGTAGAAGTCGATCATGTATCCGACCGCGCGGAACGCCGGGGCGCGCTCGACCAGTTCGACCTGCCAGCCGGCGCGTTCCAGGTGCCAGGCCAGGGCCGTCCCGGCTATCCCGGCGCCGCAGACGATCGCTCTCATGTTCCTCCACCCTCCTCGTGTCCGTCCCTACGCACCATCGCCCGCAGCGGCCCGGCCAGAGCGGTGAGGTCGAGACAGGGGTCGAGCCCGCGCTGCAGCACCAGGCCGTCCACCGCCGCGACGAGGACCGCGGCGGCCGCCTCGGCGTCGCCGGGGCGGCCGGAGTAGCTCCCGCGCTCGCGCAGCCACGCGGCGACGCGGTCGCGAGAGTCGGCGACGATCTCCTGTAGCAGGTCGCGCAGATCGGGCAGCCGGGCGGCCGCCAGGTACATCTCGACGATCAGCAGCGAGGCGGGGTCGGTTCCCGTGTAGCGGGACAGCTCGCCCAGCAGCCACTCGACGCCGGTCTCGGGGTCGGGCTGCTCCCCGAGCCGCCCGGTCAGCTCCTCCAGCATCGCGCGCGCGACCCCGGTCGAGGCCGCGATCAGCAGGTCGGGCAGCGACGCGAAGTGGTAGTGCACGACTCCGGGGGCGACCCCGGCCCGCTCGGCCACCATCCGCGTGCTGACGCCGCTCCAGCCCGCCTCGGCGATCAGGGCCGCCGCCGCGCCGAGCAGCCGTTGCCGTGTGGTCCTGCCCCGGTCCGCGGACGCCTCCGCCATCTCCCCACATGCTCCGTTCGGTTCTCGTACGACCGCCTTGGTCAGACGCCTTGGGCGATCGACTTGGACGATTGCCCAAAACCATAGCACCGGACATGAGGCCGCCGTCGCGGGGGATGGCGGAGACATGGGAGACCCGGCCGCCGAGGGGAGTGACCGATCATGATGCCGAGGGCTCCGGTGGGCGGCGTGCCGCCGTGATCGTCACGGTGGTTCTCGGCCTGGCGGCCGCGGCCCTCCTCGGTCTGGGCTGGGTCGCGCAGCAGCACGTCGCGTACACCGAGCCGCTGGGCGAGATGCTGCACGTGCGCCTGCTGCTCGACCTGGCGCGCAAGCCGGTGTGGCTGGCCGGGATCGCCACGATGGTCGGCGGGCAGGTCCTCGGGGCTCTGACCCTGCGGCGTGCCGACGTGGCCACCGTGGAGCCGCTTCTGGCGACCAACCTCATCTTCGCCCTCGCCGCGGCGGCCGTGTTCTACAAGGAGCGTCTGGGCGCGGCGGAGTGGCTGGGCGCGGTGCTGGTCAGCGGCGGCGTGGCCGCCTTCCTCCTGGCCGGCCGCCCGGAGGGCGGAGGGATGCCGGCGTCGGGCTCCGCGGTGTGGATCGCCGTGCTGGTCGTGTCGGGAGTGGCCGCGGGCATGGTCGCCGTGGCGCTGCGGGCGCCCCTGCAGACCAAGGCGATGCTGCTCGCCGCGGCCGCGGGAGCGTTGTACGGCCTCCAGGACGCGCTGACCCGCGGGTCCCTGCTGACCCTGGCGCAGGGGCCGGCGGCACTGTTCACCTCCTGGGAGCCCTATCTGCTGCCCGTGATCGCGGGGACCGGCATCCTGCTCAACCAGAGCGCCTTCGACGCCGCGCCGCTGCGGATCTCGCTGCCCGCCACCACCGCGACCGAGCCGATCGTCGGCATCGTCCTGGGAGTCGCGATCTTCGGCGAGCGTCTGCGTGTCGATCCCCCGGCTCTCGCGGGGGAGGTCGGCGGCCTGGTGGCGCTCGTGGTGGGCATCGTCATCCTCGGCCGCTCGCCGTTCCTGGCCAAGTCGGAGCAGGGGCAGCAGGCCACGCAGGGCCGGATGTGAAAGCGAGCGCCTGAAAAATACACGACATCGGGGGTGCCGACCGGCGGCCCTCGCGCCGGAAGAACGACCAGGTCGGGACCGACGCTCCGGGAGCCGCGCCGGGACGGGCCGGCCCGCACCGGAGTTCCGACTCGACATGTCAGGGTTGCCGACGCCCGCATGTCAGCTACGATCGCAGCAACCTTCGGGAGCGCTCCCCATCTGGCCCGGAACCCCCCACCGGAAGATGGAGACCCAACAGTGCACACCCACTCACGTCCCCGCGTCCGCCGCTGGGCGTTTCGCCTCACGGCCCTGCTGTCCGCGTCCGCGGCCTGCCTGACCACCTGGGCGGGCGCGGCCTTCGCCCACGGCTCGGTCGTCGACCCGGCCTCCCGCAACTACGGCTGCTGGCAGCGCTGGGGCAGCGACTTCCAGAACCCGGCCATGGCCCAGCAGGACCCGATGTGCTGGCAGGCGTGGCAGGCCGACCCGAACGCCATGTGGAACTGGAACGGCCTCTACCGCAACGGCCTCGGCGGCAACTTCCAGGCCGCCATCCCGAACGGCCAGCTGTGCAGCGGCGGCCACGCGGAAAGCGGCCGCTACAACTCGCTCGACGCGGTCGGCGCGTGGAAGACGACGAACATCCGCAACAGCTTCACCGTCAAGCTTTACGATCAGGCGAGCCACGGCGCCGACTACTTCCTGGTCTACGTCACACGGCCGGGCTTCGACCCGACCCGGCAGGCCCTGACGTGGAACGACCTGCAGCTGCTGACCAAGACCGGGCGGTACGGCCCCAGCCAGAACTACTCGATCAACGTCAGCACGTCCGGGCGCACCGGCCGGGCCGTCGTCTTCACGATCTGGCAGGCCTCGCACATGGACCAGGCGTACTTCCTGTGCAGCGATGTGAACTTCACGGCCTGACGCCCCCGGAGGCGGGCCCCGCCGGACGTCCTCCGGCGGGGCTCGCGTACGGCTACCGCATGCCGATCAGCGCGGGATCACCGAGCGGGCGCGCCGTGCGCCTCGCCCACATGGGCCGCGGCGGACCCGGCGCCGGCCGCGGTGGTGCGCGCGGCGGCCGCGGTGGTGCCGCGGACGTCCGGACCGGGCAGGTCGCGGCTGAAGGCGTAGACGGCCGCGGCGGTGGCGATCGCGCCGGTGTTCAGCGCGAGCGCCCTGTCGCTGATGTTGGCGATGGTGTCGCACGCCTGGTGGTAGCAGGAGTCGTACGCCTGGCCGGCGGTGCCGCCGAACATCGCCTGCTCCTCGGGTGTCTTGACGCCCTCGGCGCCGGTGAACGTCCCGCCGGACGGAATCCCGGCGTCGACGAACGGCCCGTAGTCCGACCGTCCGTCGAAGTCGGTGCCGTTGTGGCCCTGACGGAGCGTGTCGAAGTACTTCTCGAAGAGCTTCTCGATCTCGTCGGAGCCCTCGGGGCCGGGTCCTGCGCCGGTGGCGTCGGAGTCGTCGCCGTCGTAGATCTTCAGGGCGTAGTTCGGGGAGGCGACCATGTCGAAGTTCAGGTACAGCTTGATCTTCGCCAGGTCGGCGGGGGACAGGCTCGCGACGTAGTGCTCGGAGCCGAGCAGGCCCAGCTCCTCCGCGCTCCAGAAGGAGAAACGCAGCTTGTTCCTGGTCGGGATCCTGCCGAACGCGGTGGCGACCTCCAGGATCGCCGCGCTGCCGGAGCCGTTGTCGTTGATGCCCGGCCCCGCCGGCACGCTGTCCAGGTGTGCCCCGAGCTGCACCACCTTGTTCGGGTCGCCCCACCGCGAGTCGGCGATCACGTTGTGGGTCGTGCGGATCTCGCTGATGGTGTCGGTCTTCACCCGCACGGACGTCCCGGCGGTGGACAGTTCCTGGCCGACCGCGAAGCTCACGCCCACGGCGGGGATGTGCACGGTGGGCTCGCCCAGCGTGCCCTGCAGGGTGTCGGTGCGCCCGGGCTGGCCCTCGTTCATGATGATCACCGCGGACGCGCCCGCGGCCTGCGCGTTCTCGGCCTTCACCTGGAACGTGCAGGTGCCGCGCTGCACCAGCGCGACGGCGCCCGCCGGGAAGCCGGTGAAGTCGGCGGCCTCGCAGCCGGAGCTCGACGTGTTGGGCGTGGGGCCCGGAGGCAGCACGAGGTCGACGTTCCGGACGGCTCCGGTGACGTCTCCCGACCCCGAGTAGGTCATCGTGGCGAAGTCGCCGACGCTGCTGCCGTCCGGCGGGGTGGGCGCGTACGTCTTGGGGGAGGGCGCGGTCCGCTGCAGGACCGCGGTGGAGTTCTCCCGGAAGAACGGGAAGTCGAACTCCTGCAGGCTCACCGTGTAGCCGGCCTTCTTCAGCACCCCGGCGACGTAGTCGCGGGAGGCGGCGAAACCGGGAGTGCCGGCGGCGCGGGTGCCGCCGTTGGCGTTCGCGATGTCCTGCAGCGTGCGCAGGTGCTTCTTCACCGCCGACGCGACCACCGTCTGCGCGATCTGGGCGGGGTCGGGGTCGGCGTTCGCCGGCGCGGCCGGCAGGAGGGGAAGCACGAGGGCGGACGCCGCGGTGGCGACGGCGGCCCGCATGCCGAGCGAGGCGCGCATTGGGCTCTCCTTCGGGTCCAATGACGGTCCGAACGGTCCAGCAGTCAGGCCCCCGATGGACACTGATCGCGAACCTAACCGGGTTTGACCGATCCGGAAAGGCCCTGTTTTCTGGCCCGCCCGGGTATTGCGCGCACGCGCCTCGCCTCGTCTGCGAGCCTTCGCGGGGCCGTACGCGGACTCAGCGGTCGGTCGCCCAGTCGAGCAGCGTCTCGGCGGTGTCCCAGCGGCGGCTGGCCACGTCCTCGCCGAGGATGATCCCGATCAGCCGGTGGCCGTCCCGGTCGGCGGCGAACGCCAGGCAGAACCCGGCGGCGTTCGTGGAGCCCGTCTTCACGCCGATCGCGCCCGGCAGGCCGAGCATGTGGTTGGTGTTGTACCAGTCGTACCGGCCGTCCTCGGTCGAGTGCTCGCTGGTCGAGGTGACCTTCTTGAAGACCGGGTTCCGCAGCGCGATCTCCGCGAGCCTGGCCTGGTCGCGCGCCGTGGAGTAGCCGTCGCCGCGGGATGTCGGGAGCCCGTCGGCGTTGACGTACAGGGTGTCGTTCAATCCGAGTTCGCGTGCGGTGGCGTTCATCTTGTCCACGAAACCGGGCACGCCGGGGCCGTACACGCGGGCCAGGGCGTGGGCCGCGTCCGCGCCCGAGGGGAGCAGCAGGGCGTACAGCAGTTCGCGGACGGGCAGGGTGTCGCCGGGCTCGAGGTCGGCCGTCGAGCCGTCGTTGTCCCAGGCGTACTCGACGTCCTGCTGCTTGATCGTCACCTCGTCGTCGAGGTTCGCCTCCCGCAGGACGATGTACGCGGTCATGATCTTGGTCAGGCTGGCGACCGGCATGCGCTCACCGGCGCGCTTGTCCAGCAGGTCCTGCCCGGTCGTGGCGTCCCACAGATAGACGGCCCGGCCGTGCACGTGCGGCGCGGCGTACGCATGGGTCGAAAGGGCCTGCGCCGGGCCGGGGGCGGCCAGGGCGGGAGAGGCGAGAGCCGGCGACGCCACCCCCGTGACCAGGGCAAAGGCGGCCATGGAGACACCAAGAGAAAGCTTCCGAGCGAACATGCGAATCAGGGTGCCATGGTTATTCGGACTCTTAAGACGAAAGTTCGCAAAATGTCGGCAAAGCGGGCGGACTCATGTGACTTAAGAGGTTTCAGGGAGCTTTTTGGATAATCCGCGACGTCATCCGGCTCCGCCGGCCGCCGTCGCAGCCGTTCCGCTGACCGGGACCGCGCTCCGCCGGCCGCGGGGCGGGGGCCACCATGACGGCGACACCGACACGAGAACGGGAGAGCGCATGGGAACTCCGGTCATCGTCGATGCCGCGCGGACGCCGTTCGGGCGCCGGGGCGGATGGCTCTCCGGACTGCACGCGGCCGAGTTGCTCGGCGTGGCGCAACGCGGGGCGCTGGAGCGCCTCGGCCTCGACCCCCACCTGGTGGAGCAGGTCGTCGGCGGCTGCGTCACCCAGGCGGGGGAGCAGGCCGGCAGCGTCACCCGTACGGCCTGGCTGCACGCGGGCCTGCCGGAGGAGACCGGGGTCACCACCATCGACAGCCAGTGCGGGTCGGCCCAGCAGGCGGTGCACCTGATCGCCGCGCAGATCGCGGCGGGCGTGATCGAGGCCGGCCTGGCCTGCGGCGTCGAGGTCATGTCGCGGGTGCCGCTCGGGGCCAACATCGGCGAGGGCGTGGGCAGGCCCAGGCCGGACTCCTGGGACCGCGACATGCCCGCCCAGTACGTGGCCGCCGACCGGATCGCCCGCCGCAGGGGCTTGTCCCGCGAGGGGCTCGACGCCTTCGGGCTCCGCTCCCAGGAACGCGCCGGGCGGGCGTGGGCGGAGGGCAGGTTCGACGGGCAGATCATCCCGGTGACCGTGCCCGCCGGCCTGTCCGGCGGCCCGTCCGGCGGCCCTTCCGGCGGCGCGGGACCCACGACCGTCGCGAAGGACCAGGGGCTGCGCGAGACCAGCATGGAGGCGCTGGCCGGTCTCAAGCCGATCCTGGACGGCGGCCTGCACACCGCGGGCACCGCCTCGCAGATCTCCGACGGCGCGAGCGCGGCCGTGCTCATGGACGAGGAGCGGGCCCGTGAGCTCGGGATTCGCCCGCGCGCCCGCATCGTGGCCCAGTGCCTGGTGGGGGCGGAGCCCGAGTTCCTGCTCGACGGCCCGGTCAGGGCGGCGGAGAAGCTGCTCGCCCGCACCGGCATGAAGATCGCCGACATCGACCTGTTCGAGGTCAACGAGGCGTTCGCCTCGGTCCCCATGTCGTTCGCGCAGGTCCACGGCGTCGATCAGGACCGGCTCAACGTCAACGGCGGCGCGATCGCGATCGGTCACCCGGTCGGGGCGACCGGCATCCGCCTGATCGCCGCGGCGATCGGCGAACTTGAGCGGCGCGACCAGGAGACGGCGATGGTCGCCATCTGCGCCGGCGGCGCGCTGGCCACCGGCGCGATCCTCCAGCGGGTCTGAGGCGCGGTTCGTCGCCCTGGCGGCGGACGAGCCGGTCAGCCGCCGAGGACGGCGGGGGCGAGGCGGGCGCGGTGCCAGGCGGCGTCGCCGAACAGCTTCGCCGCCGAGTGAGCCCGCTTGAAGTACAGATGCGCCTCGTGCTCCCAGGTGAAGCCGATGCCGCCGTGCAGCTGGATGGTCTCGGCCGCCACGGTGGAGAACGCCTCGGCGCAGTACGCCTGCGCCGCCGCGGCCCGCACCGGCAGGTCGGCGGCGTCCTCGGTGAGCGCGCGGGCCGCGTCGTAGCTGACCGACCTGGCCGACTCGACCAGCACGTACAGGTCGGCCAGACGGTGCTTGACCGCCTGGAACGAGCCGATCGGGCGGCCGAACTGCTCCCTGGTCTTCACGTACTCCAGCGTGATCTCCAGGCAGTGCGACGCCCCGCCGAGCTGTTCCGCGCTCAGCGCGGTCGCGGCGACGGCGAGCAGGTGCTCCAGCACGCGGTGCCCGTCGGCGGTCAGGAGCCGCGCCGGGGCGCCGTCGAAGACCACGCGCGCCTGCGGCCGGGTCCGGTCCAGCGTGACCAGCGACTCGACCCTGACGCTCCCCTCCGCCGTGTCCCGGGCGCCGGCGTCGACGGCGTACAGGCCGAGACCGCCCTCGGGAGTGGCGGCGGGCACGACGAACAGGTCGGCGCGCGCGCCGTCGAGCACGTGCTCCTTGACGCCGGTGAGCCGGCCGTCCGCCACGTGCGCGCGGATCGCCGCCGGGTCCCACGTCCCGCCCTCGGCCCAGGCCAGCGCGCCGACGCGGGTGCCGTCGGCGAGGCCGGGCAGGTCGCCGGTCGCGCCGCACGCCAGCAGGGCGCCGGCGGCGAGGACGGCCGAGCCCAGGTAGGGCACCGCGGCGAGGGCGCGGCCCAGTTCCTCGCACACCACGTGCGTCTCGGCATAGGAGAAGCCCGCTCCGCCGTGCTCCTCCGGGACGGCCAGGCCGAAGGCCCCCACCTGGCCGGCGAGCAGCCGCCAGACGGTCTCGTCGTACTCCGGCGTCGCGTCGGGCGCCGGGCGGGCGGGGGGGTTGCGCTCCAGCAGGGCGCGGACGGTGCGCCGCAGCTCCTCCTGCTCCTCGGTGGTGAACATGGCGATCATTCTAACAACTGTTTGGTAGAGTGCCAGGCGTGAGCGGGAGCGAGACGTTCAGGGCAGAGGTGCGGGCCTGGCTGGAGGACAACCTGTCGGGCGAGTTCGCCCACGCCCGGGGGCTCGGGGGGCCCGGCCGCGAGCACGAGGCGTTCGACGTGCGGCTGGCCTGGGAACGGCGTATGGCCGAGGCCGGCTGGACCTGTCTGGGCTGGCCCGAGGAGTACGGCGGGCGGGGCGCGAGCGTCGAGGAGCAGGTCGTCTTCCACGAAGAGTACGCGCTGGCCGGCGCGCCCGCCCGGGTCGGCCACATCGGCGAGAACCTGCTCGGCCCGACGATCATCGCGTTCGGCACCGACGAGCAGCGCGCCCGGTTCCTGCCGCCGATCGTGGCCGGCCGGGAGCTGTGGTGCCAGGGCTACTCCGAGCCGAACGCCGGCTCCGACCTGGCCGGCGTGCAGACCCGCGCCGAACTGGACGGCGGCCGCTGGCGGGTCACCGGCCAGAAGGTGTGGACCTCCCTGGCCATGGAGGCCGACTGGTGCTTCGCGGTCTGCCGCACCGAGCCGGGCTCCGCGCGTCACCGGGGCCTGTCCTACCTGCTCGTGCCCATGCGGCAGGACGGGGTGGAGATCCGGCCCATCGTCCAGATGACCGGGACGAGCGAGTTCAACGAGGTGTTCTTCGACGGCGCGGTGACGGACGCCGCGAACATCGTGGGCGCGCCCGGCGACGGCTGGAAGATCGCCATGGCGACGCTCGGCTTCGAGCGCGGCGTGGCCACGCTCGGCCGGCAGGTGGGCTTCCGCCGCGAGCTGGAGGCGATCATCGCGCTGGCCCGCAGGACGGGCGCGGTCGACGACCCCCTGCTGCGCGACCGGCTCGTCCGCTCCTGGATCGGCCTGGAGGTCATGCGGCTCAACGCCGTCCGCACGATGGCCGGCATCGCGGCGGGCGCGCCCGGCCCGGAGTCGTCCATCTCCAAGCTCGTGTGGGGCGTGTGGCACCGCGAGCTCGGCGAGCTGGCGATGGACGTGCTCGGCGCGGCCGGCATGGTCGCCGACGGCCCGCCGTACGACCTGAGCGACGCGCAGCGGCTCTACCTGTTCTCCCGGTCCGACACCATCTACGCGGGCTCCAACGAGATCCAGCGCACCATCATCGGCGAGCGCGTGCTCGGCCTGCCCCGCGAACCCCGGTAGCGGATACGTATTCCTGCCGATGTGCCGGGCGGGGCGGGGTCTCTACCGTCGAGGGCGCCGACGAGACCCCGAGGTGAGCCATGCGCGTGCTGACCGTGTTCCTGTCCGCCCTTCTGATGACCTCATCCCTCACCATCACCTCCACGGCCGCCGAGGCCGTGACCAAACCCCCGCCGTCCGCCGTCGACGTCGTCTACCAGCGGGCCCACTTCGGCCCCGGCCTTCGGGAGGGCGTGAAGGCGGGCAGCACCCTGTCCATCGCCGCCCCCGAGGGCACGATCTCCTACACCGACGCGCTCGGCACCAAGACCTGGGAGTACGCCCGGTGGACCGGCCCCGAGCAGCCGATCGGGTTCGCCGCCACCGAGCTGGTGGCCTCCTGGAACGCCGACGTGCCCGCCGGCAGCTGGCTGCAGGTCGAGATGCGCGGCCGTCACCCCGCCGGGCAGACGAAGTGGTACGTGCTCGGCCGCTGGGCGTACGGCGACGAGGACATCCTCCGCACGTCGCTGTCCGGGCAGCGGGACGCCGACGGCACCGTCTCGGTGGACACGTTCGTGGCCGCGGCGGGCAAGGCGATCACCTCCTACCAGCTGCGCGTCACGCTGTATCGCGCTCCGGGCTCGGCCGTGACCCCGGTCGTGCGCACGCTCGGCGCGATGGCCTCCGCCGTGCCCGACCGGGCGACCGTCCCGGTCAGCCCCGGCGGCATCGCCTGGGGCGTCGAGCTGCCGGTGCCCCGCCGCTCGCAGAACGTCCACGAGGGCCACTACCCCGAGTGGGACGGCGGGGGAGAGGCCTGGTGCAGCCCGACCTCGACCACCATGGTCCTCGGCTACTGGGGCAAGTGGCCCAGCAAGCAGGACACCGCCTGGGTGGACCCCTCCGACCCCAACCCCGAGGTCGACTACGCCGCCCGATACACCTACGACTACGCCTACGAGGGGGCGGGCAACTGGCCGTTCAACGCCGCGTACGCCGGACGGTACGGCCTTGAGGGGTTCGTCACCCGGCTCCGCTCGCTGACCGAGATGGAGCGGCTGATCAGGGCCGGCATCCCGGTCGTCACCTCGCAGTCGTTCAAGGCCGAGGAGCTGCCCGGCGCCGGATACAGCACCAACGGCCACCTCATGGTCATCATCGGTTTCACCGCCGACGGCGACGTGATCGCCAACGACCCCGCCTCCCCGGACAACGACGCGGTCCGCCACGTCTACCCGCGGGCCAACTTCGAGAACGTCTGGCTGCGCAGCACCGGCAGCGGCGGGATCGTGTACGTCATCCACCCGAAGAACCGCCCCCTGCCCCCCACCACACCGGGACTGCCGGCCAACTGGTAGAGGTCGCGCCGGGCCCGGCCGTGTACGGCGCGGGCCCGGCCCTCCTATAGTCAGTCAGGTGACTGACTCGACCAGTGCCCGGGTGAGGGCCGCGAGCGCCAAGCGGCAGCGGCTCATGGCCGCCGCCGCGCAGGTGGTGCACCGGCAGGGCGCGGAACGCACCACCATCGCCGACATCGCCCGCGCCGCCGACGTCCCGGTCGGCAACGTGTACTACTACTTCAAGACCAAGGACGAGCTCGTCGCCGCCGCGCTGGCCGAGCACGCCCGCCACCTGGGGGACCTCACCGAACGGCTGGAGCGGCTGCCGGACCCCCGGGAGCGGCTCAAGGGCCTCGTGGAGACGTGGGTCGGCCAGCGCGACCTCGCGGCCCGGTACGGCTGCCCGACCGGCACGCTCGCCGCCGAGCTGGACAAACGTGACGAGGGCGGCCTGGACGCGGAGGCGGGCAAGGTCATCCGGCTGCTGCTCGACTGGGTCGAGCGACAGTTCCGCGAGCTCGGCCTGCCCGAGCCCGACGGCCTCGCCCTGACCCTGGTGGGCGCCTACCAGGGCATGTCGCTGCTGGCCAACGCCCTGCGCGACCCCCAGATCATGACGCGCGAGGGAGCCCGGCTGATCGGCTGGCTCGACTCACTGCGCGTCTGACCCGGACGTACGCGTCGCGAGCAGCGTGGTCAGCGCCGCGGTCCGGGCGTCGTCCCACCCGTCCGGCGGCGCGATCCGCGCCCACGCGGCGATCACCTCGCCGTCGTAGTCGTGGCCGTGCCCGGGCGGCGCGTCGAGGGAGAACACCAGGTCGGCGGTGATCTGCCAGAACGTCACGAACGGATACCACCGGATCCAGGGCAGCACGTCGTCGCCGCGCCGCTCCTCCAGCCAGTCGGGCCGGGCGAGGACGAGCCGGGGCGTCCACCACACGATCGGGTCGGAGGGATGCTGGAGGTAGACGACCCGCGGCGCGTTCCAGGGTGACGCGGGCAGGTTCAGGTCCGAGGGGCGGTTGGCGAAGCGCACGGTCTCGCCGTCCCGATAGACGGGCAGCGCCTCCCTGCTGCCCGGATCGCGGCCGTCGACGATCCGCCGCCACAGCGCGCTGCTGTCCGGCGGCCCCACGAACAGCGCGCCGTCGGTGCGCTCCCGCAGGTCCCGGTCGCCGCCGAACGCCGACTCCGCGCCGAACGCCCCCAGGCTCTCCCCGAAGACCAGCAGTTCGGGCCGGTGCGCGGCGGGCAGCACCGACCAGCGCGCGTACACCTGGTCGAACAGTTCGCGCCCGGCCGCCATGGCCCGCTCGCGGTCCACCAGGAACGACAGCCAGCTCGGCAGGTAGGAGTACTGCATGGAGACCAGCGCGGTGTCGCCGCCGTACATGAACTCCAGGGCGGCCGCCGCCTGCGGGTCCACCCAGCCGGTGCCGGTCGTCGTGATCACGCAGAGCACCTTGCGGCCGAACGCGCCGGTCCGCTCCAGTTCCCGTACGGCCAGCGCGGCCCTTTCGCGTGTGGTCGCCGCGGAGTCGAGCCCCGCGTAGACCCGGATGGGCGAGACGGCGGGCCGCCCGCTGAAGCGGCTCAGCTCGCCCACCGTCGGCGCGTCCGCGACGAAGGCCCGGCCCTCCAGGCCGAGGGACGCCCAGGAGACCAGCGAGGAGGGGCCGCCCGACAGGGTGGCGGCCGCCGGCGGGGTGACGCCGGGGGCGGTCTCGGTGTTGATCGCGGCGAAGCTGTGGTCGGCCCCCTTGAGCAGGGCCTCGGTGAGGATCCCGTCGGTCAGGAAGACGGCCAGCACGCCCACCCCGAGTCCCGCGGCGAACTGCGCGGCCGTCGCGGGGAACCACCGGCCGAGGAAGCGGCCCAGCGCCCGTGCGGCGATCCGCAGCGCCCGGGCGGCGGCCAGCAGGGCGAGGAACAGGGCCGCCGCGATCAGCGGGACGCCGAGGTAGTTGAGTCGCTCCGGCGGGTCCAGTCCCATCAGCACGTAGATGTCCCGCTGCGCGCGCACGCCCAGGACCAGCGAGGCCGCGCCGAGACCGCAGCCGAACGTCGCGACCAGGCGCCGGGCCCGCCGCCGTCCCTTGCGGCGCCACGCCGCCCGCCACCGCGCCGGGATCCGTGCCGCGGCCGGGCGTACGAGTGCGGCGGCCAGCACCCCCGCCAGGTAACCGGTGGCGGTGAGCACGCCCGCGATGATCCCCTGCAGCGTCCAGGGGCGGGGCAGCAGCGACGGCGTGAGGGACAGGGAGAAGAAGGTGGCGGCCAGGACGATCCCGGTCGTGTCCAGCGGCGCGTTGAGACGCAGCCGCCGTCTTTCCCCCATCAGGTCCCCGATCCACGCACCGTCCGATGGCCTGCTCCGATGGCCTACGGAGCAGGCAGGCTATCAAGGTCACGAAAAGGTCACGGCGTGGGTGGCTGGAGCAAGCCGCCCGGCAGCCCCTGACAGGTCCGGCTCATCCCCGGCGGGTGAGCAGGGCCGTGGCGATGGCGACCTGCACCGGGTCCAGTGCCGTCTTGCCGTCTTCGACGTCCCACAGCGCGTTCTGCAACACGCGGCCGAGGGTCCAGCCGGTCGCCCGCTCGCGGTCGAGGCCGACGACCTCGGTCAGCAGGTCGAAGCGGCGCAGCACCGCGCGGGCGACGTCACCGGTGGCCGCGACCTCGTCCCACCGGTTGTCCAGGGCGGGCAGCAGCTCGAATCCGGGGTCGCCGGCCAGCGGTTCCGGGTCGATGGCGAGCCACGGTTCCCGTTCCCCGGCGAGGACGTTGTCGTAGTGCAGGTCCCAATGCAGCAGCCGGTCGCCGGGCTCGCCGGCCAGCTCGGTCACGGCGGACGCGCAGACGCGCACCAGCCGCCGCTCGTCCGGGTCGCGCAGTGCGCGTACGGCCCACGGGACCTGGTCGAGCATGGCGGCGGCGATCCCGGCCAGCCCCCGCACGCCTTCGGGCGCGGGCAGCGTGGTCAGGCGGGCCAGCAGCTCGGCCAGGATCCGCAGGGCCGTGACGTCGTCGGCCACCGACGACAGGGGCCGGGCGGCGTCGAGCCGTTCCAGCAACTGCGTGCCGCTCCGCTCGTCATGGTCGAGCAGGCGCACGACACCGTCGCCGTTCCACGCCCGCAGTCCGGCGGCCACGCCGGCGGTCTCCTCCCGGAGCCGCTGCAGCTTGAGCACGGCCGGTGTGCCGTCGGCCCGGAGCACGGGCAGGACCAGCGACGCCATGCCGTGGGCCGCCGGGCCGTCGGGCCGCAGCCCCCAGCGTTCCAGGAACTCGCCGCCCAAGCGGGGCAGCCCGGCGATCCAGGCGCGCTCCTCGGCGCCCCGCGCGCCGTAGGAGGCGGCGAACGCGGCGGGAACCTCGATGCGGGATGAGGTCGTCATTGATTCTCCTTCGAGTCAGCCGTGGATGAGCGAAGGAGAACCGCGGAGGGGCCCGATCAACGGGCAGGCGTCAAAGCATTCCCTCACCCTACCCAGGGTCCTGGCGCGGCTGGAGAACCTCGAAGTCGCCGACCGGAACCGGACACGCGACGACAGACGGGAATGCCTTTCCTCCCCTTTCCGGAGTCATGATGCGTTGCTACATTCCGAAGTAAGAATTCATTTCAGTTTTGGGAGGTGTGATGACCGCTCTCCGTGCCGAGCACGAGGCGACGGCGCCCGCTCCACGAGAGCTGCCGCTGTCGATGGTCGAGCGGATGACGCTGATCATGGACGCGTTCACCGGTCGCTCCACCCGTCTCACACTCGAAGACGTGGCCCGCCGCACCCACCTCCCGCGCTCGACGGCTCATCGCATCCTCGACCAGCTCGTACGGCTGAACTGGCTGGACCACACCTCGTTCGGCTACAGCCTCGGCAAGCGGGCGCTCGGGCTCGGCGGCCGGGACGGCAGCCACGGAGAGATCCGGGAGGCCGCCGCGCCGCTGCTGCACAACCTGCAGATCAGGACCGGGATGGTCGTCCACCTCGCCGTGCTCGACGGCGCCGAGGTGTTCTACCTCGACAAGGTCGGCGGCCGGTTCGCCCTGTCGGTGCCCTCCCGCGTCGGCGGACGGGCCCCGGCCCACTGCACCGCGCTCGGCAAGGCGATCCTCGCCTGGCTGGAGCCCGAGCAGGTCGAGGCGCTGATCGACGGGCACATCAGCCGCCATACCAACCGGACGATCGGCGACATCGGCACGCTGCACCAGGAGCTCAACCGCATCCGGCAGCGCCGCGGGCTCGCCTTCGAGCGGGGGGAGTGCTTCCCCGACATCTCCTGCGTCGCCGCGGCCGTGCGCGGCCACGAAGGGCCGGTGGCCGGCATCTCCCTGGTGGGCGACGCCCGCACGCCGCTGGAGAAGGTCGCCCCGCTCGTGGTCGACGCCGCGCGGCAGGTCTCGCTCGCTCTCTTCCCCGGCCTGGGCTCCAGGCGCAGGTCCCGGGCCGTCCATCGCGTTCCGGACCGCACCTGGTCCCCCGAGACCATGAACCGCCTGCTCGCCGCCGGCCAGAACGGCGACTGGCTCTGAACCGGCCCGCTGCTCACCAGCCCATGACCACCCTCGCGGTCATGGGCAGAGCATGCCCACGCACTAGGAGGGGAGGCGGGCGCTCAGCCCCAGTGGTCGCCCCAGCCCCACAGGTTGGGGCCGAGCGCGGCGGCCTGGTCGTCCTGCTCCATTCCGAAGCGGCCGCGGAAGAACAGCATCGGGCGCTGCTCGGTGTCGACGGGTTCGAGCTCGTGGACGTGGCCGATGATCACGTCGTGGTCGCCGGCGACGTGCACGTCGCGCACCTCGCCGTGGACGCGCAGCAGCACCTGCCGCAACGCCGGAGTGCCCCATCGCGACAGGTCCCAGTCGAGTCCCGCGAACTTGGCGCCCTTGCTGGAGCCGAACCGGCCGCAGATGTCGACCTGGTCCTCGCCGAGGACGTTCACGCAGAAGCGGCCCGACTTCCTGATCCGCGGCCAGGCACGGCCCTTGTGGTCGGCGCAGAAGAGGATCAGCGGCGGTTCGAGAGACACCGACGCGAACGACTGGCAGGCGAAGCCCACCGGTTCGCCGTCGTCGAGGCCCGTGACCACGGTCACGCCGGTCGCGAACATGCCCAGCGCGCGCCGGAACTCGGCCGGCGTCGGAGGCGCCACCTCGGTGAACTCGGGGTCGGCGGGTGCAGCGGTCATGGACTCACCTCGCGTGCGTGTCGGTGCCTCAGGTAACGAACTTACAAACCCCCTCGTGGGCGGATCGCACGGGGATCCCGGTCAACGGAAGCCGCGCGCGGGCGGGGTCACGGTCCGAGCAGGTCACCGGGCCCGCCCGCCCGGGTCTCGCTCATCGGGATGATCGTCCTGTTCGCGGCGCCTGTCCAGTTAGCGTCACGGAATCCGACACTCCTGCGACCCGGGACGGACGATGACGGAGCTGACCTACGAGTCGACCCTGCGGGAGCTCGCGACCGACCAGGGTGTGCTGCGCTACCACGAGGCCGGACAGGGCCCGCCGCTGGTGCTTCTGCACGGATCGGGGCCCGGGGTCACCGGCTGGCGCAACTATCGCGGCAACCTGGCGACGTTCGCCGAGCACTTCCGCTGCCTGGTGCTGGAGTTCCCCGGATTCGGGGTCAGCGACCCGACCGACCGGCATCCGATGCTCGCGGCGAACGGCGCGGTGATCCGCTTCCTCGACGGGCTCGGGCTCCGGCAGGCCGACGTGATCGGCAACTCGATGGGCGGGATCGTGGGCACGCAGGTGGCGCTCGCCCACCCCGACAGGATCGGCCGGCTCGTCACCATCGGCGGCATCGGCCGCAACCTCTTCAGCCCCTCGCCCGGCGAGGGCCTCAAGCTCCTGATGGAGTTCACCGAGGAGCCCACCCGTGAGCGGCTCGTCCAGTGGCTCCACTCCATGGTGTACGACCCGGCCCTCGTCACCGAGGAGCTGATAGAGGAGCGCTGGGCGCTGGCCACCGAGCCGGAGACGCTCGCCGCCGCGCGCCGGATGTACGGCAAGGCCGCCTTCGCCGCCGGTCAGAAGGCGGCCGCGACGTCGGACGCCCCGCCCTACTGGGCGATGCTGCACCAGCTGAAGGCCAGGACGCTGATCACGTGGGGCCGCGACGACCGGGTCAGCCCCGTCGACATGGCGCTCCTGCCGATGCGGACGATCCCCGACGTCGAGGTTCACGTGTTCCCCGACTGCGGCCACTGGGTGATGATCGAGCAGAAAGCCGCGTGGGAGAGCGTCGTGCTGGCCTTCCTCACCAGGAAGGACGAGCGGTGACCGGCTGGGATGAGGAGTTCGACCTCGTCATCGTCGGCAGCGGCGGCGGAGGCATGGCCGCCGCGTTGACCGCGCACGACAGCGGGCTGTCGTGCGTCGTGGTCGAGAAGGGTGCCAAGTTCGGCGGCAGCACCGGCATCTCCGGCGGCGGGATCTGGATTCCCAACAACCCGACCCTGCGCGCGAGGGGGCACGACGACAGCCGCGAGTCGATCCGGCGCTACCTCGACCTGCTGACCGAGGGCCGCGTCCCGGCCGCCCGGCTGGACGCGTACGTCGACAACGGCCCGGCGGCGATGGAACTGCTCGAGAAGAGCAGGTGGATGCGGTTCTTCTGGGTGAAGGGCTACGCCGACTACCACCCCGAGTACGAGGGAGGCCGGCCGCTCGGCCGGTCGATCGAGGCACTGCCGTTCGACACCCGGAAACTCGGCGAGGACGAGAGGTATCAGCGGCCGAACAGCATGAAGGGCCCGCTCGGCCTGTGGATCACGGCGAAGGACTATCGCGACCTGGCCATGGTCAAGCGCACCTGGCGCGGCCGCTGGGCCTCGGTCGTCGCGGCCTGGCGGGTGTCGTCGAACGTGATCCGCCGCCGTCACATGGCCACCGGCGGGCGTGCCCTGGTCGCGCGGCTGCGGATGGCGCTCAAGGACGCGGGCGTCCCGCTGTGGCTGAAGACGCCGATGACCGACCTCGTCACCGACGACAACGGGGTGGTCACCGGCATCGTGGCCCGGCGCGAGGGCAGGACGATCCGCGTCCGCGGCCGGTACGGCGTGCTGCTGGCGACCGGCGGCTTCGACCACAACCCCCAGTTGCGTGAGAGGTTTCTGCCAGAGGGCGCCAGGCCCGACTTCGGCATGGGCGCGCGGGAGAACACCGGCGACGGCATCCTGGCCGGGGAGCGCCTGGGCGCGGCCCTCGACCTGATGGACGACGCCTGGTGGATGCCGGCCGTACGGCACCCGGCGGGGGCGACGATCCCGCTGGTGTCCGAGCGGTGCATCCCGCCGTCGGTCATCGTGTCGGGGGACGGGCGGCGGTTCGCCAACGAGTCCGCGCCGTACGTGAACTTCGTGCACGAGCAACTGGCCGGCGGGCACGTCCCCGCCTGGTTCGTGATGGACGCAAAAGCGCGGGCGCGCTACCCCTTCGCGCAGATCCTTCCGGGCATGCCGATCCCCCAGGAGTTCTACGACCAGGGCATCGCGTTCCGGGCGGACACCCTCGCCGAGCTCGCGGACAAGATCGGCGTCCCGGCGGACGCGCTTGCCGGGACCGTCGAGCGCTTCAACGGCTTCGCCCGCGCGGGCAAGGACCTGGACTTCGGTCGCGGCGACAGCGCCTACGACCGCTACTACGGCGACCCGACGCTGAAGAACCCGAACCTGGACGTGATCGACGAGGCGCCCTACTACGCGTTCCGGATCGAGGTGGGCGACCTCGGCACCAAGGGGGGCCTGGTGTGCGACGAGCACAGCCGGGTGCTGCGGGCCGACGGCGCGCCCATCGAGGGCCTGTACGCCACGGGCAACACCTCGGCGTCGGTGATGGGCAACGAGTACGCCGGCCCGGGGGCCACGATCGGCCCGTCCATCGTCTTCGGCTACATCGCCGCGCGGCACGCGGCCCTTCGCGCGCGTAAGACGAGCACGGCCAGGACGTGACCGCAGTGGCAGAACCAACTGTGGGAAAGACGACGCGGCCGCGATCGCTCAGGGTGCGGGTGGTGGAGGTGATCCGGGAGACCGCCGAGGCCCACTCGCTCGTGCTGGAGCCCGCCGGGGGAGACGCGGCCAGGCTCACCTACAAACCCGGGCAGTTCCTGACGATCCGGGTGCCGACCACGCGGCCCGAGGGCGCGGCGCGCTGCTACTCGCTGAGCAGTTCGCCCGTGTGCGACGACAAGCTCAAGGTGACGGTGAAGCGCACCCGGGGCGGCTACGGGTCCAACTGGATCTGCGACAACGTCACCGAGGGCGACGTGCTGGAGGTGCTGCGGCCCTCGGGGCTGTTCACCCCCGCCTCGCTCGACGAGGACCTGCTGCTGCTCGCGGGCGGCAGCGGCGTCACACCGGTGATGTCGATACTCAAGTCGTGCCTGCGGGGCGGGACCGGCTCGGTCGTGCTCGTCTACGCCAACCGGGACGAGAACTCGGTGATCTTCCGGGACGAGCTGGTCGCGCTGGCCGCCGGGCACGGCGAGCGGCTGACGGTGATCCACTGGCTGGAGTCGGTGCAGGGCCTGCCGACCGCGGCGGGCCTGGCCGGCCTGACCCGGCCGTACGCCGGGCGGGAGGCGTTCGTCTGCGGCCCCGGGCCGTTCATGGACCTGGCAGTCGACGTCCTGGCCCGGCACGGGACGCCGCCGGAGCGCGTCCACGTCGAGCGGTTCGAGTCGCCGGCCGGCGACCCGTTCGCGGAGACCGAGGTCGTGCTCGACACCTCCGGGCCCACCAGCACGGTCGAGGTCGAGCTCGACGGCGAGACGCGGACCCTGGCCTGGCCGCGAGGCGGCAAGCTGCTCGACGTGCTGCTGGAGGCCGGGCTGGACGCGCCGTACTCCTGCCGCGAGGGGTCGTGCAGCGCGTGCGCCTGCGTGCTGCTGGAGGGTGAGGTCGAGCTGGAGCGCAACACGGTGCTCGACCGGCGGGACCTCGCCGACGGGCTGATCCTGGCCTGTCAGGCGATCCCGCTGAGCGACCGGCTCAAGGTCACCTACGACGGCTGACCTCGCGCACAACCGTTGCGCTCCCACTGAGCGGGAGGCGGGCGGGCGCCGCGGCGGCCGTGACGCGACCCTTTGACCATCCGCGCTCGGAGAACTCAGGAGGACGGGATGCTGGACGAGGTGCTGCGGGCGGACGTGGCCGGGCGGCTGCGGGCGGCCCAGCGGGACCGGGCGCCGATCGAGCCGCTGACCGACACCCACTCGGACATCGACGTGGTGGACGCCTATGAGATCCAGCTCGCGAACATCCGCAGGCGCCTGGCGGCGGGGGCCCGCGTGTACGGGCACAAGGTCGGGCTGTCCTCCCCGGTGATGCAGCAGATGATGGGCGTGGACGAGCCCGACTACGGCCACCTGCTCGACGACATGGTGCTGTCGCAGGACGTGCCGATCGAGGCGGGGCGGTACTGCTACCCCCGGATCGAGCTGGAGATCGGCTACGTGCTCGGGGCGAGCCTGCCCGGCGAGGGCTGCACCGAGGAGGACGTGCTCGCCGCGACCGAGTACGTCGTGCCGAGCATCGAGCTGATCGACAGCCGCATCAGGGACTGGCGGATTCGCCTGGCCGACACCATCGCCGACAACGCGTCCTCGGCCGGGGTGATCCTCGGCGACGCGCGGGTGCGTCCGGAGGGGCTCGACCTGACGGACATCGAGGCGGTGCTCTACTCCGGTGAGGGCCCCTTCGACGACAGCAGCGAGATCACCCGGGGCAACACGAGCGCGGTGCTCGGGAACCCCACCACCGCGGTGGCCTGGCTGGCCAGGAAGGTCGCCTCGTTCGGGGTCAAGCTCGAGGCCGGGCACGTCGTTCTTCCCGGGTCCTGCACCAGGGCCGTGGACGTGCGCCCCGGCGACGTCTTCCGCGCCGAGTTCACCGGGCTCGGCTCCGTGTCCGCGCGCTTCGAATGATCCGGACAAGAGGACTCCCATGAGTAAGGCGACCGCCGCGATCGTCGGCTCGGGCAACATCGGGACCGACCTGATGTACAAGCTGCTGCGCTCGGCGCACATCGAGCCGCGCTGGATGATCGGCGTGGACCCCGACAGCCCGGGGCTGAAGCGGGCCGCCGATCGGGGACTGATCACCTCGGCCGAGGGCGTGGACCGGCTCCTGGCGCAGGACGTGCGGCCCGACATCGTCTTCGAGGCGACCTCGGCGTCCGTGCACCGGGAGAACGCGCCCCGCTATCGCGAGCTGGGCATTCAGGCGGTGGACCTGACCCCGGCCGCGCTCGGGCCCGCCGTGGTGCCCGCGGTCAACCTCGGCGCCCACCTCGACGCGCCCAACGTCAGCCTGATCACCTGCGGCGGCCAGGCGACCATCCCGATCGTGCACGCCGTCTCGCGGGTCACCGAGGTCGCGTACGCCGAGATCGTGGCCAGCGTGGCCTCGCCGTCGGCCGGCCCGGGCACCCGCGCCAACATCGACGAGTTCACCAGGACGACCGCGCGCGGCATCGAGACGATCGGCGGCGCCGCCAAGGGCAAGGCCGTCATCATCCTCAACCCGGCCGAGCCGCCGATGCTCATGCAGGACACGATCTTCTGCGCGATCCCCGTCGACGCCGACCGCGACGCGATCGCCGCGTCGATCAGGGAGATGGTCGCGAGCGTGGCGTCGTACGTGCCCGGATTCCGCCTGCGGACCGAGCCCCAATTCGACGACCCGACGGCGGTCAGCGGGGGGCTCGCCAGGGTCGCCGTGTTCCTGGAAATCGAGGGCGCGGGCGACTTCCTGCCGCCCTATTCCGGCAACCTCGACATCATGACGGCCGCCGCCACCAAGGTCGGCGAGGGCTTCGCGCAGCGCATCCAGGCATAAGGAGATCGACCATGCCCTACAGCGCCGACCTCGACATCAGGGTCACCGACTCGTGCCTGCGGGACGGCTCGCACGCCAAGCAGCACCGGTTCACCGTCGAGCACGTGCGGTCGATCGTGGCCGCGCTGGACGACGCGGGCGTGCCGGTCATCGAGGTGACGCACGGCGACGGGCTCGGCGGCTCGTCGTTCACCTACGGATTCAGCCACACCCCGGAGCAGGAGCTGATCAAGGCGGCCGTGGCGACGGCCGAGCGCGCGAAGATCGCGTTCCTGATGCTGCCCGGCCTCGGGGTGCAGGACGACATCCGCGAGGCCGCCGGCAACGGCGCGAGCGTCTGCAGGATCGCCACCCACTGCACCGAGGCCGACATCTCCGTCCAGCACTTCGGGCTGGCCAGGAAGCTCGGCCTGGAGACCGTCGGGTTCCTGATGATGGCGCACAGCCGGCCGCCGGAGGTCCTCGCCCGGCAGGCCCGGATCATGGCCGACGCCGGCTGCCAGTGCGTCTACGTCGTCGACTCGGCCGGGGCGCTGATCCTGGAGCAGACCGCCGACCGGATCGCCGCGCTCGTGGCCGAGCTGGGGGATGACGCCCAGGTCGGCTTCCACGGCCACGAGAACCTCGGCCTCGGCGTCGCCAACTCCGTCATCGCGGTCCGCGCGGGCGCGCTGCAGATCGACGGCTCCACCCGCAGGTTCGGCGCCGGCGCCGGCAACACGCCGGTCGAGGCCTTCGCCGCGGTGGCCGACAAGCTCGGCATCCGCACCGGCATCGACACCCTCAAGATCATCGACGCCGCGGAGGACGTGGTCCGTCCGATCATGGACGGCGAGTGCCTGCTCGACCGGCTGTCGCTGACGATGGGCTACGCCGGCGTCTACTCCAGCTTCCTCAAGCACGCCGACCGTCAGGCGAGGAAGTACGGCGTGTCCGGCGCCGAGATCCTCATCGAGGCCGGGCGCCGCAAGCTCGTCGGGGGGCAGGAAGACCAGCTCATCGAAATCGCAGTCGCCCTCGCGGCGAAGAAGTGAGATCAGCCATGGCCAATGCGGTACTCGAAGCGATCATCCAGCGGGCCGACGAGATCAGCGCGCTCGGCCCTTCCAACGAGGCGCTGTGCCGGCTGGACGACCAGGCGGCCAAGGTGCTGCGGGAGGCGGGCGTCATCCGGATGCTCCAGCCGAAGACCCACGGCGGCTTCGAGTTCCACCCGCGCGACTTCGCCGAGACGATCATGAAGATCGCCGGCCTGGACGGATCGACCGGCTGGGTGGCGGGGGTCGTGGGCATCCACCCGTGGGAGATGGCGTTCGCCGACCCGCGGGTGCAGCAGGAGGTCTGGGGCGAGAACCAGGACACCTGGATCGCCTCGCCGTACGCGCCGATGGGCATCGCCCGGCCGGTCGACGGCGGCTACGTCTTCAACGGCCGCTGGCAGTTCTCCTCGGGCACCGACCACTGCGAGTGGATCTTCCTCGGCGGCCTGCTCGGCGACGCCGAGGGCGCGATGGCCCAGCCGCCGGCTTCGCTGCACCTCATCCTGCCCCGGTCCGACTACGAGATCGTCGAGGACTCCTGGAACGTCGTCGGCCTGCGCGGCACCGGCAGCAAGGACATCATCGTCACCGACGCGTTCGTCCCCGGCTATCGGGTCATCCCGTTCAACAAGGTCGTGGACGGCAGCCAGGCGAAGGAAGCGGGACTGACCAACCCGACCTACCACCTGCCGTTCTCCGCGGCGTTCCCGCTCGGCATCACCGCCTCGGTCATCGGCATGGCCGAGGGCGCCCTGGCCCACCACCTGGCGTACCAGAAGGGCCGCGTGCAGATCACCGGCACCAGGATCAAGGACGACCCCTACGTCCTGTACGCGATCAGCGAGGCGGCCGCCGACATCGCGGCGGCGCGGGCGGCCCTGCTCGACAACGCCTCACGCATGTACGACATCGTTGCCTCCGGCCGTGAGGTGACCTTCGACGAGCGCGCCGTCGGCCGCCGCACCCAGGTCCAGGCGGCCTGGCGCGCGGTGCGCGCGATGGACGAGATCGTGGCGCGGTCGGGCGGCAACGCCATGCGGGTGGACAACCCGATCCAGCGCTTCTGGCGGGACGCCCACGTCGGCCTGGCCCACGCGATCCACGTGCCGGGGGCGGTGTTCCACGTCTCCGCGCTGACCCAGCTCGGCATCGAGCCGCCGCACGGGCCGATGCGCTCGATGATCTGACGTCGGTCGCGCTTCGCGCCGGAGGCGATGCCGTCACGCCTGGGCGAACAACTGGTCGTAGGCGCCGGAGTGCCGGCGGCCCGCCATGAAGCTCAGGAACCGGCGGACGAACTCGCCCCGGGTCAGCCGCTCGCCTGCGTCGCCGCCGCCCGGGTCGTGGTCGAACGCCGTGCGGAAGAGGGCCCGGTATTCCCGCGCGTCGATGACCTGGTCGTCGTCGGTGTCGGTGACGTCGAACAGGACCTCGGCGATCCTGATGAGGGCGGGCCCGGCCATGGCGGCGGCGGCCGCGGCGTACTCGTGGCCGGTGATGCGTCCGTCGCCGTCGGTGTCCAGCTCCTTCTGCAGCTCGCGCCACCACTCGGCGAAGGCGGCGAACAGCCGGTCCTCGTCCTGGGTGTCCACGTCGAGACGGGAGGCGATCTCCCGGGCCATCGCGGCGAGGTCGGGCCAGTCGAGGTGGCCGTCGCCGGTCTGGTCCAGGACCTCGGAGAAGAACCGCGAGGCGGAGCGCACCGTCGAGTCGGCCGTCGTCGCCGTCGCCGTATCCGCATCGGGCGTGAGGAGGCGCAGGAGCGCCCCGGCTTTCGCGACACCACGGCGCAGCCCCGTCAGCGCGGTCAGCCCGTGCAGCCCTGCCGGCGAGTCGCCGTTTCGCTGCTGCGGCGTGTACGCCGGGTCGAGCATGGTCATGACCGTGTCGAGCCGTGTCCACGCCTCCGGCAGCAGACGCGTCGCGAGGCTGGTGGACAGGTAGGCGGCGTGCATCAGCGTGCGCGTGCCCGGCAACTCGGCGAGCCCCAGGCGAGCGCGGAGCGACTCGGGCAGCGACGCCACGACGATCGCGCTGGCGGCGGGACCGGCGAGCGCCCTGCCCGCCGCCCACACGGCCGGCCGGTCGCGGAGCAGCGGGGGAGCGGGCACCTGCGCGAACAGGCGGTCGAGGATGACGTGGACCGCCTCGGTGTTCTCCAGCCGCTCCTCTGCCGACGCGTAGTAGCGCCAGAACTCCCGCAGCGTGGGCGGAAGCTTGCCCCCGTAGGGGTCCATCAGGGCGAGGAACGCCTGGAACTCGGCGTAGAGCCGGTCCAGGGCGGGGCCGTCGAGGGACTCGCCGCTCAGCCGGCACATCGTGACCGCGGACTCGAACAGCGTCGCCACCACCCAGGCGCGCGCCTCGGAGTCCGCGGCGTTGAACGGGCGGCCCTCGGCGTCGGTGCCCGTGATCCGCGCGTGCAGGCGGTTGAGCCGGTCCGCCTCCCGCTGCCGCACCCGAGGGTCGGGGTCGACCATCCGCTGTGCGCTGAGCACGGTGTTGCGCAGCCGCCTCCACGGGTGCGCGACGAAGGTCGAGTTGGTGATCAGCGCGGCGCCGATCTGCGGGTGCGCGGCCTCCAGGACGATCGCCCGGGTCGCCACCAGTCCCCAGCGCGTCTGCCGGGTCAACCGGTGGAGCATCGATCCCGGGCCGAGCGGATCGGCGTCGGGTCCCGCGGCTGCGGCGTCGCTCATTGACATCCCTTTCCTGTCGGGGCCGGTGCCTGTACGGCGCCGAACCGGCGGTCGCGCCGCCGGTAGATCTCCAGGCATTCCCAGAAGTGCCCGGCCCGGAAGTCCGGCCACAGCACCTGGGGAAAGACCCATTCGGCGTAGGCCACCTGCCAGAGCATGAAGTTGGAGATGCGCTGCTCTCCGGAGGTGCGGATGACCAGGTCCACCTCCGGCATGTCGGGGTGGGGCAGACGGCGGGCGAAACTCTCCTCGGTGACCTGCTCGGGCGGCACCCCGTCGCGGATCAGCGACCGGGCGGCCTCGACGATGTCGCGGCGGCCGCCGTGATCGAACGCCACCGTCAACGTCATCCGCCGGTTGTCGCGGGTCAGCGCCATCAGGTCGGCGATGTCCCTGGCCAGCGCGGGCGGGATCCGCGGGTCGGCGACCCCGAGGAACCGGCAGCGGATTCCGCGTGTGTGCAGTGACAGTGCGTGCTTGCGGATCGCGCGCCGCACCAGTCGCAGCAGGAGGTCGACCTCGGCGGCCGGGCGCCGCCAGTTCTCGGTGGAGAAGGCGTACAGACTCAGCCACTCGACGCCCGCCGCATGGGCCGCCTCGATGACATCGATCACGGCGGCCTCGGCCGCCCGATGCCCCTCGGTGCGGGGCAGTGACCGCTGTGCGGCCCACCGGCCGTTCCCGTCCATGACGCACGCCACGTGACGGGGGATGCCTCTCACTCCGCCGTGAGGGCTGTCGGGCAGGCGGCGAGGACGCGGCGGAAGACTCCCATTCACACCCTTTCCGAGACCGTCGCGGGGTCTTAGGACCCCCTCGGCGACGACCCTGTCACAACACGTGTCCGAATGGATACTTACCGTTAGTAGCCACGGCCCTTACTTCGCGTGGAGAGGATCACGGGACTCGGCCCATGGCGGGGCGATCGGGGGTGGTAGCAGCCCAGGTAAAGACGTGTTTTGTACCGTTTACACCATTCTGGTGGTGTGTGTACCTTTAGGGGACACGGCATGGGTACCGGCCGACTTCCGCCGTCATATCCCTTGCCGTGTCGTTGCCCGGACCGCGCGGTGATCGCGCGGCCGCCGAATCCGCGTCACGTGGAGCCGGGGACCCACTCTCTCGGGGTGAATCGGCGCGCAGACCCCCAGATGCGCCCGTAGGGCACTTCCTGCCCGAACCCGTCAGCTAACCCGGTAGGCGGCATGGAAGCAAGGAGTCAACCCCGACATGTCCACCCATCGGCTCTCCCTCGGCAGCCTGCCCTCCCGCCGGCGTCTGCGTTCCACCCTCGTGGCGGCGACCCTCGCGGTCTCGGCCGCCACCGCCACCGTCACGGCGGCCGTCGCCCTGCCCGCTCCCGCCTACGCGAACCCGCACACGTACGGCCAGGACGTCTCCGGCTACGAGGCCGACCACGACTGGATGAACAGCCGCGCGCAGTTCGGCTTCATCAAGGCCACCGAGGGCACCTCCTGGGTCGACTCGTCCTTCCCCCGGCACTGGCAGGAGCTGGCCAAGAAGGGCATCGTCCGCGGCGTCTACCACTTCGCCCATCCCTCCAACGACCCCATCGCCGAGGCCGACCACTTCCTCAAGGTGGTGAACTCGCAGCCGAGCAAGCCGGGCGACATCCTGGTCCTCGACCTGGAGGCCACCGACGGCCAGTCCGTCGAGCACGTCAACACGTGGGCCAAGACCTGGCTGGAGTACGTGACGGCCAAGACCGGCACCAGGCCGATGTTCTACAGCGGCTGGAACTTCGCGGACAAGTACGGCCGCGGCCTCGGCCAGTACCCCCTCTGGGTGGCCCACTACAGCAAGGCCCCGGGCGACATCACGCCGCCCGCCGACTGGAAGTCCTGGGCGATCCACCAGTACACCGACTCGCCCATCGACCAGAACGTCTCCGCGCTGACGCCCGCCCAGTTGCGCGCGCTCGGACGGCCGTAGCGGCACGGCCCCGGGGCGGGGACGTCCCCGCCCCGGGGCCATGCCGGCGGATCGGGTCGGTCAGACCACCGCGCCGGAGCCGTCGCGCCGCGCGGGCCTGGCACGCGGGGCGGCGGGAGCCGGTGGCGGCTGGGTGTTGCGCCTCTCCAGCGCGATCGCCGCCGGCCCGGCCACGAACGACGACGACAGCGTCCCCACGACGATGCCGATCAGCAGGGCGACGGCGAAGTCGCGCAGCGAGTCGCCGCCGAACACCGCCAGCGCCGCCAGGATGAACAGCGCACCGAGCCCGGTGTTGACCGTGCGCGGCACGGTCTGCAGGATCGCGGTGTTCACCACCCGGCCGAACGGCTCCCCGCGCCGCACCGGCCACAGCTCGCGCACCCGGTCGAAGAGCACGACCTTGTCGTTGACCGAATAGCCGATGATCGTGAGCATCGCGGCCAGGAACACCCCGTCGATCGGCTTGCCCATCCAGGCGAACGCTCCGACGACGACGGCCGCGTCCACGAACAGCGCCGCCACGGCCGCCGCGCCGAACGTCCACCGGAACCGGAACGCCAGGTAGGCGAGCTGCGCCGCGAGCGCGACGGCGAGCGCGATGAGCGCGTTGCGGCGCAGCTCCTCGCCGAGGCTCGGCCCGATGAGCTCGTCGCGCTGCTTGGCGACCTCGCCCACGCGCCGGTCGAGCGCCTCCTCCATGCGCACCACGTCGTCGGCGCTGATCTGCCCGGTACGCACCGAGATCGCGTCGTCCGATCGCTGCACGACGGCCGAGGGGAACCCGGCGTCCGCCACCGCCTGCCTCGCCGTGGCGACATCGACGGGTCTGCTCGTGCCGAACTCGACGATCCGGCCGCCGGTGAACTCGACCCCGTAGTTCAGCCCACGGGTGACCAGTCCGGCTCCCGCCAGCACGAGCAGCCCGGCCGCGACGGCGAGCCACAGCCGCCTGCCGCGCATCAGGTCGGGGTCGCGCCGGGTCAGCCAGGTCCTGACCCGGCCGATCGAGCCGATGCCGGACGCCCGGGGGCCGAGCCTGCCGATCAGGGCGGCGGTGAGCACCCGAGTGATCAGCATCGCCGAGACCATCGAGGCGAGCACGCCGATGGCCAGCGTCACCCCGAAGCCCTTCACCGGTCCGGAGGCGAGCCAGAACAGCAGCCCCGCGGCGAGCAGGGTGGTGATGTTGGAGTCGGCGATCGCGCTCCAGGCGTTCTTGAAGCCCCGGTCGAGGGCCGCCTTGAGGCCCCGGCGGGGCGCCTCGCCGTACTCCTCCCTGGCCCGCTCGAAGACCAGCACGTTGGCGTCCACCGCCATGCCGATCGCCAGGACGAACCCGGCCAGGCCGGGCAGCGTGAGCGTGGCTCCCATGGCCACGAGCCCGGCGTACGAGATCAGGCCGTAGCAGGCGAGCGCGACCGCGGCCAGCACGCCCACCAGCCTGTAGACGACGCCGATGAACACCGCGGTCAAGATCACGCCGACGACGCCGGCCTTGGCGCTCGCCGCGATGGCGTCGGCGCCGAGGGTCGGGCCGACCGTACGCTGCTCGACCAGGTCCAGCGGCACCGGAAGCGAGCCGCCCTTGATCAGCACCGCGAGGTTCTGCGCCTCCTGGGCGGTGAACGACCCGGTGATCTGCGTGGTGCCGCCGGGGATCCCCGCCTCGCAGGCGATCGACTCGTCCACCTGCGGCGAGGAGATGATCTCGTTGTCGAGGACGATGGCGACGCGGCGCTTGTGGTCGCCGACCGGGGCGCAGGCCGCCGTCCCGGTCAGCTCCCGCCAGGGTCCGGGCTCCTTGAAGTCGATCGTGACGAACCAGCCGGGCCCCATCTGGGGGTCGGTGCGCGCGGCGGCGTCGGTGACGCCGGCCCCGCTGAGCGCGACCGGCCCGAGCTTCAGCTTCTGGCCGCTCTCGTCGGCGATCGCGTCCTTGTCGCCGGCCTCCGCGGGACCGAGCACCGGATGGAAGTTGAGCTGGGCGGTCTTGCCGATGACCGCGGCGGCCTCGCGCGGGTCGAGCACGCCGGGCAGCTCGACGATGATCCGCTTCTCGCCGGAGCGGACCAGGGTGGGATCGACGACTCCGAGGGCGTCCGCCCTGCGCCGGAGCACGTCGAGGGCACGGTCGGTGGCGTCGGCGTCCGCCTCGACCGTGGGAGAGTCCTTCGTCTCGAAGACGAGCTGGGTGCCGCCGCGCAGGTCGAGGCCGAGGCGCGGGGCCATGGTGAGGGCGAGCAGAAGTGAGGTCGCGATGACGGCGAGCGCCGCCACCGCGCGCCACAGGGGCGCACGGGACATGAAGCCTCCACAGGCGTACGAGTGGGAAAGGTCTCAGTACGCCGTGGAGGGAGGAGCGCGGGCCGTGGCGGCCCGGCGCGGGCACTGGGCGGGCAGGCCGTCGTGGTGCGGCCCGGCCCGGGTGACCCGGGTGCCGCCGGGCGGCGCCGCCGGGTTGGGCAGCACGACCGGCCCGCCGGACACGCCGGGGCCGCCCGCGCCCGCCTGGACCCGGGGCGGGTCGCCCTGGGCCGGCCGCGTCGCGTGCGCCGGAGGGCATGTCCGGGTGTCCGTGAGCCGGGCGCCTTCTCCCGCCGCCGGACGGCCCGCGGCGAGGTGAGGACCCTGGTGAAGGCTCGTATGGAGGACGGCAGGGCGATACGGCGTTCCCACCGTGGACGCGGACGCCGGCACGCCGCCGGAGGTCAGGAAGATCGCGTGCAGCAGGAGCAGCAGCGCGGCGGTCAGCTGTGTCGCACGCGTCTTCCCTCCCTCCCACAAGACCCGGTCTCCCGGCCACCGTACCGAGTCACGCCTGCGGGTGCCGCACGCCGTAGCACTGAAAGGGAGAACGGAAAACGCACCCGGGCGGACGGGGAACCGCACCGGGGAACGGGTACGGACAACGAATGGCGGAAATCGGGCAGGGACCGATAGGGAGAAACGGGCAACGGGAAACGCAGATGACCGTTTCGCGAAGGTGGGTTATGGTCGGTCTCATGGCGACCTCACGACGTGGCACGTGCGGGTCCACCGCCTTCACGTTGGTGGTGGGCCTGCTGATGCTCGCCCTCGCGCTGGTCGCATCCACGCCCGCCTGGTATGGCGGCGATCCCGCCCAGCGCGCGCCGCAGGCCGCCGCCGAGGTGTGGACGCCGGGAGCGTGGACGCCGCAGTCGGCGACCCTGCCGACGGGCGCCGCCGGTCCCGAGCATCTGCCGTTCCCGTTCCGGCCGCGCACCGCGGCGGCCGCGCCGGCGGCTCCCGTCTCCGCGCCGGTGCACGCCCGGCACCACGAGGACATCGTTCTCAGCCCGCAACAGACCGGGCATCGCACCGCCGGCTCGCGCAGCCCGCCACAGGCTCTGTGACCCGAGCTCGCTCGGAGCGCGCCGGATCCGCGGCATCGTCCCGGTCCTCGTCGTCGCGCGCCTGACCCGTCCCCGGCCCTGTCTCCGGCCATGCCGGCCCGGCGCGCCGGGCGACGCCACCGGTGACGCGGTGCCCGCTTTGGCGCACCGCACCCTGCCATACCGTCCCGGTCGCCCGGCGGCGTGACCACCCGTCGCGCCCCGGCGGTCGTGGCGCGCGCCGCCGCGGGGCCGCTCTCCGAGCCCTTGACCACCACCATCGCACGCGGGCCCGCCCCGCGTACTCGTCTCGTGCACCGGCACCGGTGCACCGAGGCGCGCGTGCTCGCGCGCCACATCATCCCTCACCTGGAGTGATGCCGCTTATGGCAGAGATCAGGTCGCCGCGCCTCCTCATGGAGGAGTGCCGGCGTCACACGGCGCAGCTGTCCGAGCTGCGCATGCTGCTCGAGGAGCGGCTCCACGCCGCCCGGGCCGAGCTGGCCCGGCTGTGCGATCCGTACGACGCGGCGCCGTCCGCCGCCCGGGCCCGTCCGTCCGCCGCGCGCGTACGGCAGGCGCGTCTCGACGCCGCCGCGATCGAGGCGGCGCTGGAGCGGATGGATCGTGGCCTCTACGGCACCTGCACCCGATGCGAGGCGTTCCTGCCGCTCGACCGGCTCCGGCTCGCGCCGCAGGTGCAGCTGTGCGCCGTCTGCGCCGGCGAGACCCGGTTGACGGCATGACGATCACGACCGGCATGCCCGGTGTCAACGGGAGGAGAGGCGGGGGAACGGCCCTGGCCCTCGACCTCGGCACCGCGCGGATCCGGCTGCTGCTGTCCGGCAGCACGGCGATCAAGGAGCGGCCTTCGGCGTGCGGCGGTCCGGGAACGGCCCGCCAGTGGCCGGTGCGGCACGGCATGGTCGCCGACATGCCGGGATGCGCCCGGCTGGTCCGCACGACGCTGGGCGACGCCGTGACCGAGCGGCACCCGCCGTTGCACCACGTCCTGCTCGGCGTGCCCGTCGCGGCCTCGCGACTGGACCGGCGAGCCGCGTACGCGGCGGTCAGCAGCGCCGCGCGCTGCCGGGTGACGATGGTCGAGGAACCGCTGGCCGCGGCGATCGGCTGCGGCGTGGACATCGCCGACCCGAGACCCCGGCTCCTGCTCGACGCCGGAGCGGGCATCGCCGAGGCCGTCGTCATCCGCGCCGGTGAGATCGCCGACGCGGGCGCCGTCCAGGTCGCCGTGGGCGACCCGGCGGAGGGCACCGGCTGCCCGCCGTACGCGCGGGAACGCGTCGTGGCGATGGTCGCCGACCTGATCGCGCGCATTCCCGCCGCCCTGCGGGCCACCGCCCGGCAGCAGGGCCTGCTGATCACGGGCGGCGGCGCCCGCGACCCGGAGCTGGCCCGCAGGCTCTGCGCGGAGCTGCGGATCACCGTCAGCCCCGCTCCCGATCCCGCCAACGCGACCGTCAGAGGGCTGGCCTGCCTGCTGCCCACGGTCGAGCACCGCACTCCCGGCACCTCTGCCATCGGACGAAAGGACGTCGACGATGACCACCAGTGACGAGTTCACCGCCATCAGCGAGCCGCAGACGCAGGCGATGCGCGCCGACCTGGAGGAGCAGCTCCAGTGGCGCGAGGTGCAGCTGCGCGACCTGCGGGCCGCCGTCGACGGCGGCAACGACGACACCGCCAGGCTCGCCCTGCTCGCCGACGTCGCCGCCACCGAGCGGGCGGTCGCCGAGCTGCGCAAGGCACTTGAGCGGATCGAGGAGGGAAGCTACGGCCGATGCGCCGACTGCACCGCGGTCATCCCGTTCGGCCGGCTGAAGATCCGGCCCATGGCCCGTTACTGCATCGCCTGCCAGCGCCGCCACGAGACCCGCTGAGGCCGGCGCACGCCCGCTCCGCCACCGCCCGCCGGTGCGGAGCGGGCCCGCCGGGGACTCTCACTCAGCGGGAGGGGCGGGGGCGGCCGGGCGCGGGCTCTGCCACGGTGGGATCGACGCTCGGCCCCCCCGACCGGCAGATTGGACTGAGCACACGTGACGCAGATCCGAGGACTCGGCTACCTCAAGGTCCAGACGCGTGACATCGGGCGCTGGCGCGAACTCCTCATCGACGGGCTCGGCTTCGCCGAGGGGTCCGGGCCGGACCAGAGCGGTCTCTACCTGCGCATGGACGAGCGCCGCGCGCGCCTCATCGTGCTGCCCGGCGACGCCGACCGGGTGCTCGCGGTCGGCTGGGAGGTGCGCGACCAGTTCGCGCTCGCCGCCGTCGGCCGGGCCGTCGAGGCGTCCGGCACACCGGTGAAGGTGCTGTCGGAGGAGGAGTCCGCCGAGCGCGACGCCGAGGCGGTCATCGCCTTCACCGACCCCGCCGGCGTTCCCGCCGAGGTCTTCTTCGGCCCCGTGCTCGACCACAGCCCGGTCGTCACCGGTCTCGGCCAGCGCTTCGTCACCGGCCCGCAGGGGATGGGCCATGTGGTGGTGCCCACCACCGCGATGGACGAGACCGTCTCCTTCTACACCGAGGTGCTCGGCTTCCTGCCCCGGGGCGCCATCAAGATGGGCCGCGGGAAGCCGCCGTACCGGCGGGTGCGCTTCATGGGCGTCAACCAGCGTCACCACAGCCTCGCGATCTGCCCGGCCGGGTACGCCGGCGACCCCGGCCTGGTGCACCTGATGGTCGAGGTGGACAGCCTCGACGCGGTGGGCACGGCGCTCGACCGGGTGCGCAGGTCGGGTTTCTCGATCTCCTCCACCCTCGGCCGGCACACCAACGACAAGATGGTGTCCTTCTACGTCCGCGCCCCCGGCGGCTGGGACATCGAGTACGGCACCGACGGCATGCTCGTCGACGAGACGTACTACACGGCCGAGGAGATCACCGCCGACAGCTACTGGGGCCACGACTGGTCGGGCTCCGAGCCGCTGGCCACCTTCGTGCCGAAGAAGTGAGCGAGCCGCCGATGACTCCCCGGCCGTCGGTCGAGCCCATTCCCGTGGCCTCCGTCGCGGCGTTCGACCACGAGTGCGACGTGCTCGTCGTCGGCTTCGGCTGCGCCGGCGCGGCCGCCGCGTACGAGGCCGCCACGGCGGGCGCGGACGTGCTGGTGCTGGAGCGCGCGGGCGGGCCGGGCGGATCGTCCGCGCTGTCCGGCGGCGAGCTGTACCTCGGCGGCGGCACCGCGATCCAGCGGGCCTGCGGGTTCGAGGACGACCCGGGCAACATGTTCGCCTACCTCGCGGCGGCGCTCGGCCCGCACGCCGACGAGGAGAAGCTGCGGCTCTACTGCGAGGGCAGCGTCGAGCACTTCGAGTGGTTCCGGGCCAGGGGCGTGCCGTTCAACGCGTCGTTGTTCGACGCGCCGAGCTGGATGCCCCCGACAGCCGACGGCCTGATGTGGCTGGGGGAGAACGCCTGGCCGTACAACACCGTCGCGCGGCCGGTGCCGCGCGGCCACCGCCCCGCCGTCGAGGGCTGGGGCGGCCGGCTGCTGATGGACACGCTGGCGCAGGCGGCGCGGGCGGCCGGAGCCGCCTGCCACGCCGACACCCGCGCCGCCACCCTCGTGGTCGACCGAGACGGCCGGGTCGCCGGGGCGGTGGCCCGCCGGTACGGCGAGCAGGTGACCTATCGCGCCCGCAGGGGAGTGGTGCTGACCACCGGCGGGTTCGTCGACAACGAGGAGATGCTCGCCGACCACGCGCCCGTGCTGCTCGGGCACGGCAAGGTCAGCGACGGCCTGGACGACGGCGGCGGCATCCGCATGGCCACCGCGCTGGGCGCGGCCACCCGCCGCATGGGCGAGGTCCAGATCGCCATGACCGCGCTGCCCGCGATGCTGGTGCGCGGCATGCTCGTGAACGGCCTCGGCCGCCGTTTCATCAACGAGGACGTCTACCCCGGCCTGTTCAGCGTCGCCGCCGTACGGCACCAGCCCGGGCCCTATTGGGCGATCACCGACGAGGAGGGCTACGAGGACATCCCCGCACGGGACCTGTGGGGCGTGCGCCCGGTCTTCGTCGCCGAGACCCTCGCCGAGCTGGAGGAGTCGCTCGGCATGCCGCCGGGCGCGCTGGAGGACAGCGTCGCGGTCTACAACCGGCACGCCGAGCGCGGCGAGGACCCCTACTTCCACAAGGACCCGAAGTGGCTGCGCCCGCTGAAGGGGCCGTTCGCCGCCGCCGATCCGCGCCTGGGATTCGGCATGGGCGACCGCGACAGCGCGGGCAGGGGGACCGGCGCCGCCGGCTTCACGCTCGGCGGCCTGCGCACGACCGTGGACGGCGAGGTGCTGAACCAGTCCGCACGGCCGATCCCCGGCCTGTACGCGGCGGGACGCGCCTCCTCCGGCATCCACGGCGAGGGTTATGTCAGCGGCACCTCTCTTGGCGATGGCACCTTCTTCGGCCGCCGCGCCGGCCGCGCAGTCGCCAAGGAGGCGTGATGAACCGGTTCGACGGCAAGAACGTGCTGCTCACCGGGGCGGCGTCCGGCATCGGCCGGGCGACCGCCGTGCGGCTGCTGGCCGAGGGCGCCACGGTGTTCGCGGTGGACCGGGACGAGGACGGGCTCGCGGAGACCGGGAAACTGGCGGGGACGGACCGGTTCGTCCCTCATCAGGCCGACCTGGCGCAGGAGGAGGCGGTGGTGTCGGCCGCCGCCGCGGCCGTCGCCCGCCTGGGCCGGGTGGACGTGCTCGCCAACGTCGCCGGAGTGCTGCGGGTCACTCCGATGGAGTCGGTGCGGCTCGACGACTACAGGGACATCTTCGCGGTCAACGTGTTCGCGCCGGTCGTGTTCTGCCGGGAGGTGCTGCCCCACGTCCCGGACCGCACCGGGGTCGTCGTGAACGTCACCTCGACGGCGGCGACGAAGGCGCACCCGTGGATGACCGGCTACGCCGCGTCCAAGGGGGCGCTGCTGTCGTTCTCGATCAGCCTCGCCGCCGAGCTGGCGTCGCGGCGGATCCGCGTCGTCCCGGTCTCGCCCGGAGGGGTCGCCACGCCGCTGACCGCCGACCGGAAGACGTTCGCGGGCGTGGACACGTCCTGGTACGCGCGCACCTTTCCCCTCTGGGGCAGGCCGGGCCGCCCGGAGGACATCGCCGGGACCATCGCGTACGTGGCCTCGGCGGACGGCGCCTACCTCAACGGCGTCGAGGTTCGCGTGGACGGCGGCTCGCACAGCTGACCGCCGTCCCGGCCCCGGTCACGCCGGTCATGTCCGGTCGCACCAGGTGACGGTGGCGCCGTTGCCGAAGGAACGACTGCGCACCGGAGTGAACAGCGTGGGGCGGAAGGCCCCGGTGAACGCGGAGATCCCGTCGCCGGCCACGACCGGGTGGCCCTTGACGATCAGTTCGTCGATCTCCGGGAGCAACGCTCCCGCGAGCTTCCTGCGCGAGGCCGATCGGCAAGTCGTACGACCGGCTCGTGCGGGCCTTCGCGATCGTCGCCGACAAGCGGCCCGACTGGCGGCTGCGGTTGT